>JAAZDZ010000123.1 GCA_012512545.1 Alcaligenaceae bacterium
GGTACTAGCGCTGGCACAAGGTATCCAGCTGTCGGACCTGTTTTGGCCAGATGAGGAAGCATTCGAAAAGCGGGTGGAGGCGGGCGTCGAATTACTCTATGCGGACCCGTTCCTCGGAGGGTTTGTTCCGCCGACGCTGCGTGACGCAGCAGCGCCTGTTCAGATGTTTGTGTTGTTTCTGTATAGGGAGCTTAACGCTGCGGGAGCGAGTCGCTTTGAAGCGGGGGCTGCGTCGTGGCTTCGACCTGTCCGTAGCGCGCTGGGCGCGGTCTATCCAACCTGCCGAGATAGCCCGTAGGAATTGGGCTTTGTGATTTTTGATTGATGATTTGGGTTGCCCCACCGTAGCGTTTACGGTGGGGCATGTTCGTTTCGCTCACAGTAGCGTGCCGACGACCTTACCTTTGTCTCTGGGCTCGGCCATAGCGATGGCTTGGTGCTGTGTCTTCGTGAGCGCCTTCAACACATCACACCGTGCAGTTGTTTGGGTGTCATCCTTGCGGTCCGATTTCATCGATTGTTGGTTGGGGGTTGTGGGCATGGCGCTCTCGTGCAGAGGGGACAATATCCACAGGATACCTACGTTTGCGGCATTTGGTGCATGGTTTGAACGGCGGGACTGTTCATGCAGCGATTTTGGCGAGGTTGCGGGCTTGACTGGCCTTCACTCGTTCCGTTGCCGACTGCTTCTCTTTGGTCACGCGAATCTTGGGTTCTATCGGCTGTTGCAGAGGTTGTTCGCTGGCTCCTTCCCGCATGGTCTGGTCGAGCCATTCGTAGAGCAGGCCAGAATGCCAGAAGTTCTTACCCAGAAGCTTGGTCGGGCGAGGAAAATCGCCGGATTCGACGTTGTTGCGAACCGTGCGTTCACACACGCCGAACATGGCGGCTACATCTGCGGTCGAGAGGAGGTTGAACGGCTGCATGTCATATCTACGGAAGCGGCCACAAGTGGCGATACTTCGTGTAGCGATGCGGCAGCGACCTAAATTTTTGCTACGTGTTTAGGTCTTAGCGAGGTTCGCTCATAGGAGAGAGCGGAAATTCTGTGCCAAATCTGTGCCAAATTCAGAAATTTGGCACAGCTTGGAAGGATTTGGAAGGGTGAGGAACGGGGTGGAAAGTGACGGTAAGTGTATGAAAAATAAGGATTGATGTATAATGATTAGGCCTGTTTTTGGGATGGTTTTGTCGTTCGGGACGTAGGAGTCGGAGGTTCGAATCCTCTCGCCCCGACCACATTCCATATCAAAAAGCCCTTGTTTATCAAGGGCTTTTTGCTTTCTGCATGGCCCCATGCAGGACATGTAAAACGACGACTCGATCCGTTTCGACACGGTAGAAAATCAGGTAATTTCCATGAGCGCGGCGCCGGATGCCATGCGTTTCGTAGTGCGGCACCAACGGAAAGGCCAGAGGCCGGTCGGCAAGACTCAAACACTTTTCACGCAGTTCGCGTACAAAGGTCAAGGCCCGCTTTGGGCTGTCCTGGGCAATGTAATCGCCGATGCGTTCCAGGCTGCGGACCGCCTCGTCCGTCAGGTGGACAATCATCCCAACTTGTTTGCCATGGCCGCATACTTGGCCTGAAGCCGCTCAAAGACTTCATCAGCGGGCTGGGTGCGCCCGGCGTTCGCGTCGGCCAGTCCGCGCGCGATCGAGGCATCCAAGGCGGCTAGCCGGGCCTCGCGGTCCTGGATGAGCCGCACGCCTTCGCGTAGAAGCAAGCAAGACAAGACGCTACACGCTCAAGATCGGCAACGTCTCAAGGTGTTTGTCGATGGCCAGCCTGACTTCCGGGGCCATGGGAAGGTGCTGCTTCTCACTCGCCCATCGCTGCATGAACAGGGCAACGGTTTCGCGCGCAGCATCCAGCACCCATTGGCGTGGCAAGGCGGCCTTGGCGGCAAGGTGCTCGAGTTCCTCGACGGTGTAGTCCGAGAATGCCTTGCCGCGGCTGAATTTCAGGGCGGACTTGTCGCCTGGAATATAGGCGATGGTGGAGACAAAATCGTAGGCGGGCGATAGCCTGGCATGGCACCGGTCACGATAGATCAACGACCAGTTTTTCAGATGCATGTCGCCGTTGCCGATCAGGACATTGAACGTGGCCCGGCGGATGAATTCGGCGATGTCTTCATCGCCGGATTCGGCGGCGATCACGCGGGCCAGGTTGCGGTAGCTGGCTTTGTCATACTTATTCTGTGGGTACACGCCGAACACCTGGGCAAAGTCTTCGATGTGGATGCTGTGGCCGTCGTCTGTCCGGTCAAAGCGTTTGATGATGAACGCCTTGCTGCCCAGTTGGTTGATGCCTTTGGGCAGGTTGTGAATGGATGAGACATCGACCAGGTTGATGGCAGGTACGTCGATGCCGACCATCCTGGCCAGCGTCATCATGGAAAACTCATTCTCAGGCACATGCCTGAAGTCCCGGGACGGCAGCTTGACGATCCAGTGTCCGCCAATGCCTCGCGCGGGGATGGTCAGGCCGCCTTGAGCATTCATGACGGCGGAGAACTTCAGTTGTACGCCGGCCAATGAAAACCGCAAGGCATGTTCAACGGCTGTCGGTACGGCATCGTCGTCTTCAAGCCTTGTGTTCGATGACTCCGGCCATGCCTGGTCATCTTCGGTAGTCACGGTGATGGCGCCGGGCAGGTCGCGGCCCAGTGCCCATAGCAGAAAGAACTCCCGTTCGGGGTGTACGCGCGCCCCGTTGGCCAGATACGTTCGCAAATGTCCTTCCGGCAGCAGATTGGAAAAGAAGGGCATGAGTTTGACGCGGTATGGCTTGAAGTCCGTGAGCAGCTGGCCGAAAGTGTCTTTGACACTCAAGCTCAAGGTGGCCCTGTCTGGATCATTGATATAGGCATCGTTGAATGCGAACAGCGAGCGTTCACCCCCGACATGGGTGAGGGTGCCGATCGCTTCGTCATACAGCCGGACGGTCAGGATGGAAA
>JAAZDZ010000124.1 GCA_012512545.1 Alcaligenaceae bacterium
GTGGTCACCCACCCGCCAGTCGTGCTCACACGCGAAGAAATGCTGGCTTTTGCGCGTTCGTACGATCCCCAGCCCTTTCATGTCGACGAGGCCGCGGCCGAGCAAAGCCGTTGGGGTGGCCTGATCGGAAGCGGCTGGCTCACGTGTGGTCTGGCCATGCGCATGGTGTACGACGCCGCCCTCAAGGGTTCCGAGGCCTTTGGTTCGCCGGGGCTGGAACGCCTGCGCTGGCCCAAGCCCGTAAGGCCCGGAGACGCCCTGCGGCTGGAGGCCACAGTCGATTCCAAACGCGTGTCGTCATCCCGTTCCGATCTGGGCATTCTGCGCTGGACATGGCGCATGTTCAACCAGAACGACGAACTGGTGCTCGAACTCGAAGCCACCAATATGTTTGAACTCGCCGACGCCGACGGGCAAGAATAAAAAAAACCGGCCACTAGTCGTCGGAAACGCATTGGGTGGGGCAGGCGGGTTTCCGATAAATCACTTTTCAGCGCTTTCTGTCAGCGGGAGCGTGAGACAAATTGCATAGTGTTTGAGACGCCACGACTAACGTCATAGCCTTCCTATACCGTAGGATAGGACGGTTATTGATGACCCGGAGGCAGGTTGATCCCGGGCAGCTCCCGAACAGGAACAGCGTGAAAACTCTATGGCAAGCAAAGCTGGCGTGTGGCGTCGCCTGACCGCACTACTTTTGTTGGGATGGCTTTCAGGTATATCGTTTGTGGTCAGCGCGGCGTGTCCGGTGCCAGCCGATGACACCGATGTTGCGGTAGGCATTCGTCTGGCGCCACCTTTTATTACTCAGGATTCGATTCGGGGGCGGCAGGGCTTCGCACTGGAGCTCTGGCAGAGCATCGCCCATGACTTGCAGCAGAAGGGCGTTATTGGCAAGACCGAGATGATTGAGTGTTCGCTTCACGAGCAGATGGAAGCGCTTGCATCAGGCGATCTGGACGTCGTCATTTCACCGCTGACCATCACGGCTGAACGCATGGCGTTATTTGATTTCAGCCATCAGTATATGGGCTCTGGCATTACCCTGGCTCAGCAAAGTTCCAATGTCATTGATTTCGGCTATGCCGCGCGTATCGTGTTCAACACCGTTACGCAGCCCGGCGTGCCACGGGCCATTCTTGTTTTTATGGTATTGAATCTGGTGCTGGCGGGCCTGGTGTCGCGTGTCCTTAAAGCACATAAGGATTTTGAGGTGATTGACCGGGAGCCCCGTGTAATGCGATGGTTTCGTGCCGGAATCGAAACCATCATACGCACGACCGGCTTACAAAGCACCAGCAGTGATTTTCGTTCAACAGTGGCCAAGTTACTGGATGTAGTGATGGCGATTATCGGCACCCTGCTGTCGGCAATCATTTTCGGGGTGCTTACCGCAGCACTGATCGGCTCCATTGGGGTGCGCCATGACGTTCCGCTTGGCCAACTGCCGCAACTGCGGATTGCGACTTTAAGCAATTCAACATCACAAGCTTTTCTGGAGCAGTTTTCCCGTGGTCAGCTGAACGAAGGTGATGACCTGGTATTTGCCGGGCCTGAAAACAAAAACGGTGTTGTGATTGGCCGTCGCTGGATTTCCATGACCGCAGCGGGCAACGCCCGCCCGGTGGCAGGCAGCACGGTAGCTGAAGACCGTGTGGGTATTACGTGTCAGCCAGCAGAGCTGGCCGATAAGCAATCTCGTTGCATCACGACGTCGTCCTGGTTCGAGGCCATGCAGATGCTGGCGGCAGGCGAGGTCGATGCCGTTCTGGGTGATTGGGCGCAGTTGTCGTATCTGGCCAGATTGCCAATCTTCGGCAGTGGCTTATTCGTGCAGTCGTCGGCGTTTCGCAACGAACCTTATGGCTGGGGCATCAATCAGGAACGCCCCGATTTGCGTGATGCCATCAACCAGGCGCTGTTGGATCGTATCCGCAATCCGCAATGGCGTTTTATGGTACAGGAATACATGGGCAGCGGCAGCATCGGTTCAAATTAACAGTAGCAGGGAAGCTGGAATATATGTCGACGCCCAATCACAATATCGGCCAATATCAACATTATTTTGCCAGCGGACATTACGATCGTCGCTACCCCCGGCCCAATTTCAGTGTGCTTCGTCTTGCCAGAAAACTGCTTCCGCCTGGCGGCCGGGTGCTGGATTATGGCTGTGGCAGTGGCCGTTATCTGCTTGAATTGCGGCATCAGGCGCAGGAGTGCATCGGTTTTGATATTTGTGCTGCAGCCCTGGCGCGTCTGAACGACAACCTGACTGGCCTGGATGGCTCAGACCGCATTACCTTGCTTGGTCCAGAAGCCTATCAGCTTGAGTGCTATCAGCAACAAACGGGCCCCGTCGATCTGGCGCTGTGTCTGTTTGGGGTTCTGGCTCATATTGATACACCAGAAAAACGTCAGAAAGTGCTGAAGGATCTGGTCCGGGTGCTGGACCCGGTTCATGGTCGGCTCATTATTTCTGTACCCAACCGGCGCAGGCGTTTTCGTAAAGAACAACGGGCTTTTCGCGGCCAGGATCAGATTCGCTATACGCGCCGCTTTACATCCGGAACACTTGAGCTCAGCTACCGTCTATACGATTCCCAAAGCCTGACGCAGGAATTGGCGCAAGCGGGGTTTTCGGTTGAACGGCTTCGGGCAGAAAGCGTCTTCCCCGAATCGTGGCTGGCCCGCTCAGCGTGGCTGGCCCGTATTGACCATTGGTTTTGCCGATGGCTGCCTGCTGACCTGGGGTATGGCGTTCTAGCTGTTGCCCGGCCCGAATCTGATGGCAAGCGTTGATGTGCGATGCCGCGCAGTGTGGTTGATTGCCGTGCTGCTGCTGTGTTTGCCGCAGTGGTCCAGTGCAATTGGCACGTCATCAAAACTGGATGATCATGCAACGGTGATGGCATATGAGGTGGATGGCCGCCTGGCGCATGTGCTGGAACGCGGTCTGCTGATCGTCGGAGTAAAAACGGATTATCCGCCTTGGGGCATGCTGGATGATCAGGGTGCTATTGTCGGGTTGGAGGCTGATCTGGCTCACGACTTGGGCAGGCGGCTTGGCATTGCAGTGCAGCTTGCCCCGGTCACGACGGCCAATCGTCAGCAACGGCTCGAACAGGGGCATGTGGATATTGTCATTGCGACCCTGGGCGCTACGCTCGAACGCCACGCGATATCTGACCTCATCCAGCCGTATTACTACACCAGTGGCGTTCATTTGCTGGCTCACAACGACCTGCTGTTCACCGATTGGGGTGAATTGCGCGGTCGGCCCGTCTGCCTGACTGAAGGCAGCTATTACAACCGGGCATTGTCAGAACGCTTCCTGATTGTGCCTGTGGCTTTTTCAGGGGTGCGGGATACCCAACTTGCCTTGCGTGATGGCCGCTGCGTGGGCTGGGCTTACGACGACACCGTGCTGGCTCAGACTGTCTCTGAAGACGGCTGGAAAGACTACAGCCTCAGCCTGTCGCCCATACTGCAGACCCCATGGGCGATTGCCGTGCGCAAGGGCGAGGGCGACCGCAGCCTGGGGCGCTTTGTCAGTGACAGCGTGGCGGACTGGCACCGTAGTGGTTATCTGCTTGAGCGACAGCGTCATTGGGGGCTTCCTGGGACGCGCTTCTTGAATGAGCAGCATATGCGGTGGCGGGCGGTTGATAGTGCGGGTGAGTTGCTGTGCCAGCGTCAGGCTGATGGGTATTTTCCGCAAGACTGTCTGCGCGGTGAATTGCTGGCAGGCAGTACATCTCAGGCGCTGACGCTGCCTCCGTGGGTGATGCAGCTGAAAGTGTCTGTTGGATTGGATCTGGGGGCTTTGTTTGACCCTTACTACCGATCCCGTTTGCTGACAGGGGTCTGGCTGACGCTGGCCATCAGTGTTGTATCGGTGGTGGGGGCATTGCTCACAGGGGTTGTGCTTGTGGTGGCCGAGCATCGGGCCCGACGCGGTGTGTGGCTGTGGTGCATTCGCGCACCGTCAAGAATGCTGGTCGCATGCGCGCGCATGACCCCGCCAATATTGCAGCTCTACATCGTGTTCTTTGGTTTGAGCAGCTTGCTTTCTAATTACCTGGGCATCACGCTTAGCAGTTTTGTGGTGGCAAGCGTTGTGTTTTCAGTCTATGCCGGAGCCAGCAATGCCGCGATACTGCTTCCGGCTCTGATCCGCAGCCAGCAGGCCGACCCGCAGGCAAGCCTGTCTACCTTGCTGATTCGTGCTGTTGAACAGACCTATGAAAGCCTGGTCTCTATCATGGTCAACATTGTCAAAGCGGCAGGCATGGCCAGCACCATTGCATTGCCCGAGGTGATCTCAGCGGTGAACGGCATTATCAGCGAAGGAGGGGATGCAACATCGTTGATGACCTTGCTGCTGGTGTTCTATTTCAGCTTTGTGCTGGTAGTCATGGCCTTACTGAATCTGCTGAAACGATGGGTGGCCCCATGACGGCCCCAGAGATGTTTACTGTGCTGGTGCAGCGCACCCCGTATTTGCTTGGGGGCTATGGTTACAACCTTCTGATTGCAGCGCTTGCCATGGTGGTGGGTACGGTAGCAGGTTGCATGGCAGGAATGGCCCGGCATTCCCGCCATCGTCTGTTCAGAATGTCGGGCAGACTGTTCAGCAGCGTGTGCCGGAACGTGCCCAGCTTTGTGCTGATGTTTTACGTTGCCTTTGTTCTGCCGGTTGAATTTCAGTGGGGCGATACGTTGTTGCGGGTGCCCCTGTGGGTCAAGGCGACGCTGGCGCTGGTGATTCCGGTTATTGGTTTTGCGTCTGATCAGAGCCTGGCCTATCTGCGCCAACGCCAGCAGGGCAAGCCTGACACGGGGGCGGTTTTTCTTGTCGGCTGGATTCAGTACTTTCTGATTGTTCTGATGGCTTCGTCAACCGCTTCCGTTATTGGGGCCGACGAGGTTGTAGGGCGCGCCAATCGGGTTATTGCCATCGACAACAGCCCGGAATTTTTGTTGTTGGTGTACGGCTATGTGTGTCTGTGGTTTCTGCTGACAGGCCAGGCGATTTCCCGTGGAATACAGGTTTTACAGCGCCTGGCTTATCGCCGCAGTTAAGTCTCAGAACCGGATTGTCAGGTTGGCCTTCACGCCATGATCCCGCGCCGGACTGCCCAGCTGACCTGCATAAGACAGCCCGAAGGTAGTGTTGGGAGCCAGGTTCAGATCGACCCCGGCTTCAATGACAGCACTATCCTTGGCAATGGGTGCGCCCGCCACGGTGAAGGCTGCGCCGGCAGAAAAACCATGCCGTGCTTTGGGCGTGGTGTCGCCCAAGGCATGACGCCAGCCCAGCGTGCCGTGCAGCGTGGCGGCCGCCGTTCCGATATCAAGCGCGTGTTCGGCGTGCAGCCCCAGTGTGGTGAAGGTGACATCGGTAGTCTGGCTGCGCGCAGCAAGCCCCGCCGCACCGCCGCGTTCGCGGTAGCCATCGGTGTGAAGGCGTACATGGGCCACATTCACAAAGGGTTCGAGGCGCACCGCCCCGGCGTCCATGCCGTAGCCCAGCTCTGCAAACGCCTGGAAAGTTCCCGCGTCGTAATGGGCGCGGGGGTTGTCGCTCAGGCCGGGCAGCGCAACCGGGCGCCGGGTATCCATGTTGTGCCAGGTATAGGCCACCCCGGTGCGCAGCCCCAGCGCATCCCATTGCGTTCCGCCATACAGGCCCAGATGGTAGTTATCGCTCTTGCCTGACGCCGCCCGCTCACGCGCCTTGACGTCCGTATGGCTGTAGCCCGCCAGCACACCGATGCGCCAGTCGCCCACGGCCTTGTCGGCGCCGATCATCATGCCTTGGGTATTGTGATCCAGCTCGGCGGCGTTGCCATTGCCGTCGGTCTTGCCCCAGGAGCCAAACGCCTGAGTCCAGACTACCGGGCCGTGATGGTTTGCGGCCACCGCCAGCGGCATGTGATCATCACCATAGGCTGAGACGCGGGCGCTGGATGCGCCTGGAGCAGAAAAGGCGGCGCGCACCCGGTCTGTGGCCGCATGGCGGATAAAGCGGCTGTCTTCAATCAAGGCGGTTTTGGTGGAGGCGTGAATTTCACCGGAGAGCGCATCGAAACTGCGGCGCATCAGGTTTTCATCATCAGGCAGTTGCGCAATGGCGTCATAGACGGCGTGGCCCGCCTGTAAGCCGATACTGTCGATGGCGTGGGCCGTCTCGGCCTGGTTGCGTGTCAGCGGTGCCGAAGCGAAACCACGCTGGTTGCGCGCCAGCTGAAGGCCGACGGTTCTGGCGCCATAGTCATACAGCAGCTGGGGCGTCAGAAAGGCAAAGTCAGAGGTGACCGCATCAAAAGCGCCGGTCAGGGTGCCGCCGACCGTCAGAATCGTGTGGTTTGAGCGCAGGTCATAGTCGCCGTGCAGGCCGATATGGGCCACTGTGCCGCCGTTGAGCGTGACATTGCCTGTGACATCCACCCGGTCGCTGTCCGTACCCTGTGGGTTCACTTCCACCTCAAAACGGGAACCGCTGTCGAAGACGAGATCGCCATTGACTGTCAGTGTGCCAATCGAATTGCCCGGGGCGAGTGTGCCGCCATTCATAACCGTGGTGTTGCCAACTATGCCCGAACCGCCCAGTTTTCCGCCGGAGTTGACGGTAAGCAGTTTTGATTGAGCAAGCGAGCCATCGACCAGCAGGGTGCCGCTGTCGATAATCATAGCGCCCTCATAAGGCATGCTGCCATTCGTCAGCCTTAAAGTACCTGAACCGGTCTTGCGTGCGCTACTGGTGGATGTGGAGCGAATCCTGCCGGATTGCGTTGCAAATGCGCCGTCCCCGACATGCAGATTGAAACTGGAGCTAATGAGGGCGTCTATGTCAGTGCTCAGTTCGATACCGTTGGCATAATCAAGTGTTCCCCCATTAATATCAAGAGTTTTCGAACCTAAAGCCTGGTTGTGCGCCACACGTAACGTTCCTTGACGAAGATATACCATCCCCCGAAAATCTGTGTTGTTGCCCGATAGTGTTAGGGTGCCCGTTCCCAATTTGTTTAGAAGGCCATCGCCGGAAAGCCTGCCGCTCAGCTCAAGGTCGTTGTTGCCACTAATAGTTAAATAGCTTGCAAACGGCAAACCGACAGGGCGTTCGAGGCGGATATCGTTTGAAATTTTTGACGAAGGCAGTCCGGCTTGCAAGGTAGGGCGACCTTCTTGCAAGGCTCCGGTCACGACCAGGCGGCCGGTGCCGAGTGCGTTGTCATGGCCCAGTACCAGCGTACCGCCATCAAGTGTGGTGGTGCCTGTAAAGCCGGAATTATTACCCGTCAGAATGGTATGGCCGTTTTCATGCCGGATGGCGCCAGAATCTGGACTGCCTGCACTCGTAATGACTGGTGCGAATATCAGGCCATCGGAAGAGGGGGCTGTATGGTTGAACACAAGAGTGCCGTTACCGGCGCCGAAAACAAGGCTGTCAGCATTCAGTGTTCCGCCGGCAACGGCATTGGCACCCGCTTTGGCACCAATGTTTATTATGCCGGTTGACCCCACCTGTCTTCCGACCTTTACTGTTTCATGGTTCCCCGCGTGCTCACCGATGGAAACGACAGCGCCTTGATTGATGGTAAGTTCCCCACGGCTGTACTCTTCGTCACCTACATAAAGAAAGTCATCAATCTCCCATCGTGTATTGTTCCCGCTCACATTGACAATACCGCCGGAATCAAATATATGCCCGATTTTGGCATTTCCACGTGTAATGACGCGCCCGCCTTCACTGATTTCGAGCTGGCCTGTACTACCACCACCGTTCAGGCCGATATTCAGATCGAACCGCGATACCAGTTCAGCAGCGTCCCCATGTACTCGGACAGTGCCTTCCTGAAGCTGGACGTACCCATCCACATGCACCTGAGCCTGATTAATATCGAGTGCGCCTGGGCCGAGGAGGCCAACACTAAGTCCGGTAAATTCTCGTTTCTCATCGCTTACATTGATCGTTTTATTATAAATGTAACAATAGCCACCCGAAGGGCAGTCATCGGCCAACACCGGGCCATGTATGAATCCGCCTAAAGCGAATACCGGGACGGTTGTTGTTCGCCACACAAGGAGTAGTCTGTGTTTTATCAGCTTTGCGGCTGCCGCCATCTCTTTCCTTCCCACGTCGTTTCAGCACGGCCTTATGCGACCATGTGGATAAGCGGTTTACCCCGTTTATGAAGATGTTTTTTAGCGAGGGGTATTCGGCTTTTGAGCGTACGTCGGGAGGATAAAAGCGCGGTAGGTAAAGCGTCTCAAGATGCCGTCAAGGCGTCTCTATCACGATTCACTCATTACAAACACGCAGACGTTGTCTTGAAATAAAAAAAACCGGCCCGTTGGGGCCGGTATAAAGCATGGGCGGCCCTTGCGGGCCGGTACTGACAGGTAATAGGTGCTCAGGAAAACGCCTGCAGGCCGGTCTGGGCGCGGCCCAGAATCAGCGCGTGCATGTCGTGCGTGCCTTCGTAGGTGTTGACCACTTCCAGGTTCACCAGGTGACGGGCCACGCCGAATTCATCGGAAATGCCGTTGCCGCCGAGCATGTCGCGCGCCAGGCGGGCGATATCCAGCGACTTGCCGCAGGAGTTGCGCTTCATGATGGAAGTGATTTCCACGGCAGCCGTGCCTTCGTCCTTCATGCGGCCCAGACGCAGGCAGCCTTGCAGGGCCAGCGTGATTTCGGTCTGCATGTCGGCCAGTTTCTTTTGAATGAGCTGGGTCTGGGCCAGAGGCTTGCCGAACTGCTTGCGATCAATGGTGTACTGGCGGGCGGTGTGCCAGCA
>JAAZDZ010000018.1 GCA_012512545.1 Alcaligenaceae bacterium
CGCTTCCAGTTGTTGTACAGCGGCCCGAAGGTAGGGTGGGACGCCAGCCATGTGCGTCGGCGCAGCCAGCCAGCAGACCGGTTGCGTACCGCAAAACGGTAGATATGCCCAATGTTTGCGCCCGGCTTGTTCTGGCCGTAAGCATCGGTTGTATAGAGATGGTTAAAGCCCAGCGCCTTCGCCACACGCTGGTAGTCGGCGTCAAAATAGCCTTGTGGCCAGCATAAGTGACCGGAAGTACTGCCGAGCCTGCTGCTGAGCATTTCGCGTGAGGAAAGCAGGTCATCATGCAGGCGCTGTGTTTTTTCTTCGGCGGATGAACAGAGCGTATCCCAGCGGGTGTGGGTATGTGTGTGACTGTGGATTTCAAAGGTGCCCGCCTTGAGCATCTCGTTGATTTCGGCCCAGCGCAGCATGACGGAATCCGGCTCCGCGCCGAACATGCGCTGCTTGCTTTCTTTATGAGAATACAGGGGGGGCAATGCCTTGCCTTGCGTCGCGTGCGGCCTGACCGGCCCGTCACCGATCAGGCCCGTAATCGTGAACAGAACCGCTTTGAACCCGTAGCGTTGCAAGACAGGATGCGCATACACCCAGTTGTCGAGATAGCCATCATCAAAGGTGATGAGCACCGATTTGCGGGGCATGGGCCTGCCATTCATGAATGCCGCGAAATCTTCCGAGCCCAGGGCGGTGTATCCGTCGTGAGCAAGCCCGCGTATCTGCTGTTCAAACCGCCTTGCGGTAACCGATAGGGAGTCTGGCTGATCCGATACGTGGTGGTACATGTATACAGCGATATTGTCGGCGGTATGGTTCTTTTTTTTCATTTTTCCGTCTCAAACGGCATGTAGTTTGGCTTACGGGAACGGGAGCATCGGAGATCCGGCAGGCAGAGCGTAGCGTGCCATGCCCGGTGGACACAAGGTATTGCGCTTGAGTTGTACAATGGCAGCTTTTGTCCGCCAAGATACTGACGGCTTTGCGCCGGTTCGGTCGGATCATCGGCTCCACCCAAGGATACACGAATACATGTCTCTGCAATGCGGCATCGTTGGCTTGCCCAATGTTGGTAAATCGACTCTTTTCAACGCTCTGACCAAGGCGGGCATTGCCGCCGAAAACTACCCCTTCTGCACCATCGAACCCAACGTCGGTGTGGTCGAAGTGCCGGATACGCGGCTGGCGGCACTGGCGGAAATCGTCAAGCCGGAACGCGTGCTGCCTGCTGTGGTGGAGTTCGTGGATATTGCCGGCCTGGTGGCGGGCGCTTCCAAGGGCGAAGGGCTGGGCAACCAGTTTCTGGCGAACATCCGCGAAACCGATGCCATCGTGCATGTGGTGCGCTGCTTCGAAGATGACAACGTGGTGCACGTGGCAGGGCGCGTCAACCCGATTTCCGATATCGAAGTCATCAACACCGAACTTGCCCTGGCGGATATGGCGACGGCCGACAAGGCTTTACAGCGCAATCTGAAACTGGCTCGTTCCGGCGACAAGGATGGCATCAAGCTGGTGGCCGTGCTGGAAAAGGTCATGTCTGTCGTGAACGAAGGCAAGGCGGTGCGTTCGCTGGATCTCAACGAAGACGAACTGGCGCTGATCAAACCCTATTGCTTCATCACCGCCAAGCGCTGCATGTATGTAGCCAACGTGCGCGAAGACGGCTTCGAGAACAACCCGCATCTGGACGCCGTGCGTGAATACGCTTCCGCCGAAAACGCGCCTGTGGTGGCCGTGTGCGCCTCCGTCGAAGCGGAAATCGCCGAACTCGACGACGAAGACAAGGATGTTTTCCTGGCCGACATGGGCATGGACGAACCCGGCCTGAACCGGGTGATCCGCGCGGCGTACAGCCTGCTGGGCCTGCAGACTTACTTCACTGCGGGCGTCAAGGAAGTCCGCGCCTGGACCATCCTCATCGGCGACACCGCCCCCAAGGCGGCCGCCGTCATACATACCGACTTTGAACGCGGCTTCATCCGCGCCCAGACCATTTCCTACGACGACTTCATCGCCTACAAGGGCGAACAAGGCGCCAAGGAAGCCGGCAAAATGCGCGCAGAAGGCAAGGACTATGTGGTACAGGACGGCGACGTGCTGAACTTCCTGTTTAATGTGTAAATACCCAGTCTTGTCCGAGCAGTTCCCGTAAATACCGAAAACCCCTGATAATCAAAGGATTTCTGGGGTTTTTTATTCCGAGTCGTTCCGGCGGATTCGTTGAGTTCCGGGATAAAGGTGGCAAGCGCACGGGCAACGCACATTGACGGCCGCGGTGTGAGCCGAGAATTTTACCTTGATGGTATACGTAGATTGCGTATAATTCGAGTAATGAAGGCCATCTTCGTAGAACTTTCCACCTTTTCGCGCTTCCGGGCAGACTATCTGGACGACGAGGGTTTTCGTGGCCTGCAAGATGCCATGATGAAAAACCCCGAAGCCGGGGATGTTATCGAGGGTACTGGCGGTCTGCGTAAGTTGCGGCATAGTGACCCACGCCGGGGCAAGGGCAAGCGAGGCGGCTTGCGGGTGATCTACTACTGGTAGGATGGCGGCTCGCAATTTTGGTTGTTCACCCTTTACGACAAGGATGAAATGGCCAACTTGAGCGCAGAGGAAAAACGGGCGTTCAAGGTGAGGTTAAAAAAGGAGCTGGAGTTACGGCGATGAAAAAGCAGAAGCGAAACCTGTTCGATGAATTGATGCAAGGTCTGGATGACCTTGCTGACGCGCGCACCGGCAAGCAGACGCTGCGCACGCACGAGGTGGAAATTAATCCGGCGCCAGACGTGACTGCCGACGAAGTGCTGGCC
>JAAZDZ010000125.1 GCA_012512545.1 Alcaligenaceae bacterium
CTTGATGTCTGGTTCGATTCCGGCACCACCCACGCCACCGTGCTGGGTGGCCGGGGTCAGGTTGTCAAAGGCTCTCACGCCGATGATCTCACCTGGCCTGCCGATCTCTACCTGGAAGGCTCTGACCAGCACCGCGGCTGGTTCCATTCCTCGCTGCTGACTGGCTGCATGCTGTATGGCAGCCCGCCCTACAAGGCTTTGCCGACTCACGGTTTCGTGGTCGATGGCCAGGGCCGCAAAATGAGCAAGTCTGTCGGCAATGTGGTCGCCCCGCAAAAGGTATCGGATTCCCTGGGTGCGGAAATCCTGCGCCTCTGGACAGCCGCCACTGACTATTCCGGCGAACTGTCGATTTCCAACACCATTCTTGAGCGCGTGGTGGAAAGCTACCGCCGCATCCGCAACACGCTCAAATTCCTGCTGGGCAACGTCAGCGATTTCGACATCGACACCCAGGCCGTGGCCCTGGAAGACATGTTTGAAATCGACCGCTACGCCATGGCCATGACGGCCGCCATGCAGAAAGATGTGCAAGCCTGGTATGAACGCTATGAATTCCACCCGGCGGTAGCGCGGCTGCAGGTTTTCTGCTCTGAAGACCTGGGCGCCTTCTATCTCGACATCCTGAAGGACCGCCTCTACACCACCGCAGCCGACAGCCTGGCCCGGCGTTCGGCGCAAACGGCGTTGTGGCATATCACCAATGGCCTGCTCAAGCTGATGGCGCCGATTCTGTCCTTCACCACGGAAGAAGCCTGGAAGCACCTGCACGCAGATTCGCAACCGCTCACCATCTTCACCGAAACCTTCCATTCCTACCCCGAACAGGCCGATGCGGCGGCGCTGACGGAAAAATGGGCCAGGCTGCGCGATATCCGCGCCGAAGCCATGCGCCGCATCGAAGACGTGCGCGCCACCGGCAAGGTGGGCTCATCCCTGGCGGCGGAAATCGACATACACGCCCAGGGCCGCGATCTGGAATGGTTGCAGTCGCTGGGCGACGATCTGCGCTTTGTGCTGATTGTCTCGCGCGCCACTGTGCATGCGAGCAGCGATGGCGGCCTGCGCATTGATGTCCAGCCTTCTGCCCAACAGAAGTGCGAACGCTGCTGGCATCATCGCGCCGACGTCGGCTCAAACACCGACCACCCCACCCTGTGCGGCCGTTGCTCGGACAACCTCTTTGGCGACGGCGAAGCACGTCAACATGCCTGAACAACGCCCTGCTTCCAGCCAGCCAGGCGTGGCGGCGCAGCCTGCGGGCAGCCGCCGCCCTCTGCTGGGCTGGCTGCTGCTGGCGGCACTCATCATCGGGCTTGACCAGATCACCAAGATCGGGTTTGACACTGCCCTGCAATATGGGGAACGCTGGCACATTCTGCCGTTCTTCGACTTCACCCTGCTGTACAACACCGGGGCGGCCTTCAGTTTTCTGGCCGATGGCCAAGGCTGGCAGCGCTGGCTGTTCACGCTGATCGCGCTCATTGCCACTGCCGTCATTGGCCGCCTGTTATGGAAACATCCGCAGCAAAAACTGTTTTGCGCCGCACTGTCCTGCATCCTGGGAGGCGCGCTGGGCAACGCCA
>JAAZDZ010000126.1 GCA_012512545.1 Alcaligenaceae bacterium
GACCCGCCTGCCTTCCGAGGCGCCAACGGCAGTCAACGTTCATCTGGCAGCTGCAGAGTCTTCTTCCGGCATTGTGTTCCTGCATGAAGTGCGCCCCGGCCCCGCCAGCCGCAGTTATGGCATTCAGGTCGCGCAACGGGCCGGCATTCCTGCCGCTGTGATCCGGCACGCCAGCCGCGAACTCTCCCGCCTGGAAGCGCTGGGCGTCACCACCCCGCAGCTTGATCTCTTTGGAACGGGCAGCCCCGCCGACGATCAAGCCCCGGCGAGCCAGGCCGAACCTGCTGCCGCGCCCTCAGAAAGCGAGCGCGCGGAAATGGCAAGCGCCCTGGCATTGCGCGATAAACTGCGGGACATCGACCCCAACCGCCTGAGCCCGCGCGACGCGCTTGACCTTCTTTACGCATTGCACGAAGAACTTTAATCATGGATATTGACCAGCCCCTTACTCTGCTTGGCGGCATCTCGCCACAAGAATTCATGAGCCGCTACTGGCAGAAGCAGCCCTTGCTGATCCGCCAGGCCATTCCCGATTACAAGCCCAATCTGCGCCCGGCGGATATCCGCAAGCTGGTGAAGCGCGAAGAAGTGGAATCCCGGCTGATCTGGCAGGAAGACGGCACCTGGAATATGGAAAAAGGGCCGTTTGCCAAGCTGCCTTCCACCCGCAAGGCGGGATGGACGGTGCTGGCCCAAAGCGTGGATCTCCATGACGACGGCATGGCCAGCCTGATGCGCCAGTTCCGCTTTATTTCGGATGCCCGGCTGGATGATGTCATGATCAGCGTAGCGACCAAGGAAGGCGGCGTCGGCCCCCATTTCGACAGCTACGATGTATTCCTGCTGCAAGGCCATGGCACACGGCGCTGGCGCATCAGCCAGCAAACCGATCTGGATCTCATTCCCGGCCTGCCCTGCAAGATTCTGCAGCGCTTTGAAGCGGAACAGGAATTCGTGCTTGAACCTGGAGATATGTTGTATCTACCTCCTCATGTCGCTCATGATGGCATTGCGGAAACGCACGACTGCATGACTATTTCCATCGGCTTTCGCGCACCTTCGCACGGTGCGCTGGCTTACGGCATGCTGCACGCCATGTCCGACCAGTTGATGGCAAACCTGGGCAACGACGATGGCGTCTATGCCCGGCCAGTCATCCCTGGCCCGGTGCTGGAAGATACCTACAAAGATCCGGGCGCTGATGCCACCCGCACACCGGCGGAATTACCCGGCGCATTGCTGAACACCGCCATCAAAGCCGTCCGCCAGCTGCCGCGGGGCCGTAAACAGGCGGCCCGTTTTCTGGGCCAATGGCTGACCGAACTGCCCGATAATGCCTATTTCATTCCCGGCGACGAGGTGCTGCCCGATCACGAACCCATGCCCGCCATTGGCCGTCTGGCGCTGGACCGCTGCACCCGCATGATGTATCGCGGCAAAGAACTCTACATCAATGGAGAAGTGGCTCCGGTGAAAGCCAGCAGCCGCATGCGCACGCTGGCCGATGAACGTGAACTGATCTGCTCGGCAACCCTGCTGAAAAAGCTCAAGAACACAGAGGAAGCCGCCTTGCGCGACTGGATCGCAGAAGGCTGGGTACATTACCTGGAAGATTGAAAACAACACCGGCCGGTCACTGTTGTGTGAACCGGCCGGTGTGTTAGCGGCACTGCATTTGAGAGCAGAGCAACCGCTTAATTGGCTGTCATGTGGTCAACCAATACAGAAAGAATACGCTTGGCCGTATCGTCTTCCTGTTTGACGCCATTCTGGTCTGTCACGGTAACCAGAGACTCGCTTCCCTGGCTCTGCACATGAATCCGGTAATCAACCGGCTCAGCCGTATTCTTGCTGCCGAACAGGCGTCCGAAGAAGTTCTGCTGTTCGATTTTCTCACCCAGATCCACATCAAGGTAGCGGATGTAGTAATCGCCTGCGGAACGGTCGCGGTCTTCTACCGAGAAACCGGCGGAATCAATGGCAACACCCACACGGCGCCAGGCGCGATCGAAGGATTCGGCCAGCACCAGCGCAACCTGATCGGGTGCGGCTTCGGCGGTTGGGCGCAGGTTCACTTTTTCCGCCTCCGCCACCCGTGCGGAAGCTGTCTCGACATCAGTGCCCAGGAACACCATCAGGCGCGCCAGCATGGTGGCGTTCAGGCCCGGATCTTCCTTGCCGTACATCCAGCGCATTGCGGTGTCGTCCATGGTGGGCTGCTCATACATATGCTGGTGGCTGATGTAGATTTCGCTGGTTGTTGCGTCGATGCGTTCCAACCGGGTGCGGAAGCGCTCGCGCTCGCCGCTGTCGAACACCTGGTCGATGATGGCGCCCAGCGCCGAGCGAATCCAGCCTTCAGGAATCTTGGCGCGGTTTTCAGCCCAGTCGGTTTCCACCAGCCCGGTGAGCGGGTTTTCGGAACGGATGGTGAAGCCCTGATCGTTCCAGAATTCCAGCAGCAAGGGGTAGATCTGCTCGGCTGGCCGATTTACCACCAGCCAGCGCAGATCCCCATCGCGCTTGACCTGAATCCCTTCCTGCTGCGGCAGCACCTGCACCTGGCCTATAGCAGGACGCTCGCTCTGGGCAGCCGCATATTCGGAGAAGGTGGTCACGCCTTCTGGCGCGGTATAACGGACGTCGCGGTTCGCCTGGGTAAGATCAGGCGGAATGCTGAGCGGATCGCCCGCTACCGTGCTTTTGTAATCAACTGACTCTTCAAGCCCGAGCGCCTGATTCAGCGATGAGCAGCCAGACAGCAGCAAAGCGCTCAGGCCGATCGCCGACCCGATGCGGCATGTCTTCTTGAGATAGATGGTCATGTTCAGAGTAAACCTGCTTCTTTCAGGGATGAGCGAACAAGCTCGTGATACTGGGCCGACAACGGCACCAGAGGCAGACGGTAACCGAGTTCTGTCAGGCCCATTTCAGCCACCGCCCATTTGACGGGAATGGGGTTCGCTTCCACGAACAGGACCTGGTTCAGTTGGGCCAGACGCGCGTTGAGTTCCCGTACGCGGGGAACGTCGCCACCAATGGCGGCAGCACAGAGTTCATGCATCAGGCGCGGCGCCACGTTGGCCGTGACAGAAATATTGCCACGCCCGCCCAGCAGCATGAGGGCAGCCGCAGTGGGATCGTCGCCGCTGAGGACCAGGAAGTCGCTGGGCACGTCGCGCAGCAGTAGCGCGCCGCGAGCGATATCGCCCGTGGCGTCCTTGATGCCGATGATGTTGGGTATTTCAGCCAGACGCAAAACGGTTTCGTTCGACATATCCGCTACGCAGCGGCCCGGCACGTTGTAGAGGATGATGGGGAGATCCACCGTTTCGACGATTTTTCGGAAATGCTGATACAGCCCTTCCTGGGTGGGGCGGTTGTAATACGGCACAACCGACAGCCCCGCCTGAGCGCCCACATTCTTGGCGTGCTGCGTCAGTTCAATGGCTTCGCTGGTTGAGTTACCGCCCACGCCCGCCACGACAGGAATACGGCCTGCGGCGTGTTCGACTGCCACACGAATGATTTCGAAATGCTCTTCAAAATCGACCGTAGGCGATTCGCCAGAAGTGCCTACCACGACCAGACCGTCAGTGCCTTCGGCAACATGCCAGTCGATCAGTTTTCGGAAGGCGTCGAGATCAAGGCTGCCATCGGGGTGCATGGGTGTAACAAGGGCCACCATGCTGCCCTGGAAAATCGAGGAATCCGTGCTTGCCATTTTTCAGTTGATCTCCGCTAACGCA
>JAAZDZ010000127.1 GCA_012512545.1 Alcaligenaceae bacterium
AAGGTCGCCGAGTTCGTCCGCCGCGCCATCGAACAAGGCGCCGTCATTGATGTCGTCATGACTGAAGCGGCCACCCAGTTCATTACCCCAGTCACCCTGCAGGCGCTGTCGGGGCGCCCGGTCTACATCGACCCCTGGGATGCCCGCGTGCCCAATAACATGGCACACATCAACCTGACGCGCGGGGCCGACGCCATTCTGATCGCCCCGGCCAGCACCGACTTCATGGCCAAACTGGCCCATGGCATGGCCGACGATCTGCTCTCCACGCTGTGCGTGGCGCGCGGCAACTGCCCTTTGCTGGTCGCGCCCGCCATGAACCGCGAAATGTGGATGCACCCTGCCACCCAGCGCAATGCCGAGCAATTGCGCTGCGATGGCGTACACCTGCTTGGCCCCGCCGAAGGCGAACAGGCTTGCGGTGAAACCGGCGGCGGCCGCATGCTGGAGCCTGATCAGATTCTCGCCGAGCTGATTGCCTTTTTCCAGCCAAATACTCTGGCCGGTCAGCGCGTGCTGATTACCGCGGGCCCCACCTCTGAGCGCATCGACCCGGTGCGGGTCATCACCAACCGCAGCTCGGGTAAAACCGGCTATTCCATTGCCCGCGCCGCGCGCGAAGCAGGCGCGCAGGTCATTCTGGTCAGCGGCCCCACTCCCCTGCCCACGCCTTATGGCGTCACCCGCATTGATGTGGAAAGCGCCCGACAGATGCACGCGGCCGTGATGCAGAACGCCTCGAACAGCGATGTCTTCATTTCAGTGGCCGCCGTGGCCGACTGGCATGTGGTCAACAGCAGCGGCCAGAAGCTTAAAAAGACCTCTGGAAACGGCGCGCCGCAGCTGGAATTCGCCCCTAACCCTGACATCCTCGCTGAAGTAGCCGCCATGGAGAACGGCCCCTGGTGCGTGGGCTTTGCGGCCGAAACCGAAAATCTCGCTGAATACGCCGAAGCCAAGCGCCGCCGCAAAGGCGTGCCCCTGCTGGTGGGAAATCTGGCCCAGCAGGTCATGGACGCAGAACTCACCGAAATGGTGCTGTTCGAAGATCGCGGCCAGACCGCCTTTTCGCCCCAACCCAAGCTGCAGGCAGCCCGCGCGCTGGTGGCCGCCATCGCCCAGCGCCTGCCAAGGAAATGAACACCCCATGAGACGCATCGCCCTGAAGATTCTCGATCCGCGCATGACCGACCACCTGCCCAGCTATGCTACACGCGGCTCGGCCGGGCTGGATCTGCGCGCCTGCATCGACGCCCCCCTGACGCTGCAACCCGGCGCTACGGAACTCATCCCCACCGGGCTGTCCATCCATATTGCTGATCCGGCCTACGCCGCCATGATTCTGCCGCGTTCCGGCCTGGGCCATAAACATGGCATTGTCCTGGGCAACCTGGTCGGCCTGATCGATTCCGACTACCAGGGCCCGCTCATGGTGTCGGCCTGGAACCGGGGCAGCCAGCCCTTTATCCTGGAACCCATGGAGCGCCTGGCGCAACTGGTGGTGGTACCCGTGCAGCAGGTTGAATTCGACATCGTGGATGAATTTGAGGACAGCAGCCGCGGCGCGGGCGGCTTTGGCAGCACCGGCCGATCCTGATTGCAAAGGCGTTGCGTCCGTCTGCAGCAATAAACGGACGATGCCCGCCGCTTTCGCTTTCAACCCTGTTCGATTTCTTCTTCGCCCAGATAAGACGCCCTCACTTTGGGGTCGTCCAGCAGCTGGGCTGACTGCCCTTCCAGAATCATGCGGCCCGATTCCATCACATAGCCACGATGGCTGGCTTCCAGCGCCAGCCGGGCGTTCTGTTCAATCAGAAGAATGGTGACACCTTCGTCGGCAATGGTGCGAACCACTTCAAAGATTTTGTCCACCATGATGGGGGCCAGGCCCATTGAGGGTTCGTCGAGCAGCAATAGCCGGGGGCGGGAAATCATGGCCCGGCCCATGGCCAGCATCTGCTGTTCGCCGCCCGACATTGTGCCTGCGGACTGCTTCAGCCTTTCCTTCAGGCGCGGAAAAATCTCCAGCACGTGTTCGGTATCGCGGGCAATCTGTTCCGTATCGCGGCGGCTGTAAGCTCCCATAGCGAGGTTTTCCTCGATGGTCAGCTGACCGAAAATGCCCCGCCCTTCCGGCACCATGACCAGCCCTTGGCGCACTAGCATGTACGAGGGCGCACCGGCAATGGAGCGGCCATCGTAAAGAATGTCTCCGCCCGCATGCGGAACCAGGCCGCAGATTGCACGCAGCGTGGTGCTTTTGCCCGCGCCATTGGCGCCGATCAGGCACACAAGTTCGCCTGGGTTGACTACCAGGCTCAGACCGCGCACGGCCTTGATACCGCCATAAGCGACATCCAGCTCGCGTAACTCAAGCAAAGGGGTGATTCCGCCCGTCATTGCGCTTCCTCTTTGTGTTCTTGCGCTGCGGCGATGGTCTGGGGCACGGCGGCGGCCCCTTGTCCGGCAGCGCCTTTCCCCAGATACGCTTCGATCACACTCGGGTTGCGCTGCACTTCAGAAGGCTTGCCCTCGGCCAGCACGCGGCCGTATTCCAGCACCAGCACCCGGTTGCACAAGCCCATGACCAGCTTCATATCGTGCTCGATCAGCAGCACCGTCACGCCGTCGTCGCGGATTTTTTCAATGAGCTTGCGCAACACCACGGTTTCAGACGGATTCATGCCTGCGGCGGGTTCGTCCAGCGCCAGCAGTTTGGGTTCGGTCGCCAGCGCCCGGGCGATTTCCAGCCGTCGCTGATCGCCATAGGAAAGCGAGCGCGCGATGTCGTTGGCGCGTTCGGCAATGCCCACATATTCCAGCAATTCGTAGGCGCGCGCCTCAATGGCGCGCTCTTCTTCCAGCGTAGCGCGATTGCGCAAAACCGCGCCCAACACCCCTGCTTTCGTGCGCACATGCCGCCCTATCATGACGTTTTCAATCGCGCTGACGTTGGCGAACAAGCGAATATTCTGAAAGGTGCGTGCGAGGCCCACCTGGGCGATTTCGTGAGGCTTGAGCCGGGTGAGCTGATGGCCCATGAAGTTGGCGCTGCCCATTTCGGGCTGATAGAGGCTGGTCAAAACATTGAATAACGTGGTCTTGCCCGCCCCGTTCGGCCCGATCAGCCCATAGATATCGCCCTTGCAGATGCTGAAACTGACATCAGACAGCGCCTGCAGGCCGCCAAAACGCTTGCTGAGCTTGTTGACCACCAAGAGAAGCTCAGGCATGGAGCCCGGGTCGCGATTCATGACAGACACATTCATGCGGCCCCCTTGGCGGAACGCAGTTCGCGTCGCCGCAAGGCCGAAGGCCATAAGCCTTCCGGGCGGAAAATCATGACCAGCACCAGTGCGAACCCGAACAGCAGCATGCGTATGCCTTCCGGGTCGAGAATAACGTCGCCAAACAGAGTCTGCTGCAAGGGCACCACTACCGCGCGCAGCAGTTCGGGGAATACCGACAGCAGCAGAGCCCCCAGTATCACCCCGGGGATATTCCCCATGCCGCCCAGCACCACCATGCACAGCACCATGATGGATTCAGTCAGGCTGAAGCTTTCCGGGCTGACAAAGCCTTGCATGGAAGCAAACATGCAACCTGCAATGCCGCCGAACGAGGCGCCCATGGCAAATGCCAGCAGCTTGATGTTGCGGGTATTGATGCCCATGGCCTTGGCCGCCACTTCATCCTCGCGCACGGCTTCCCAGGCGCGCCCGATGCGCGAATGCTGCAGCCGCACGCAGATGATGACTATGGCAATTGTGAGGAACAACAGCAGGTAATAGTATTTTTCGGGCCCTGTGATGCGAAAACCGAAGATTTCCTGGCTGCGGCCAAAAAGGAAATCACCTACTTTAAAGGTGTCGATGCGGTTGATGCCTTGCGGGCCGTTGGTGATATTGACCGGGGCGTCCATATTGTTGAGAAAAATGCGCACGATCTCGCCAAAACCCAACGTGACAATGGCCAGGTAGTCGCCCCGCAATTTAAGCGTGGGCGCCCCCAGCAGCGCGCCGGCAATGGACGCCATCACAAAACCGACAGGCAATATCACCCAGAATGGCAGGTGCAGGCCAAAATGCGGGGAAGCCAGCATGGCCCACACATAAGCCCCTACCGCGTAGAAAGCGATATAGCCCAGATCGAGCAAGCCCGCGAAGCCCACCACAATATTCAGGCCCAGGGCCAGCATGACATAGATCAGCGCGAAGTTCAGGGTGCGGATCCAGCTCTGCCCCGCCATGCCCAGCAAAAACGGCAGCACAGCCAGCACGGCGCCGCACAGCACAATACCCAGCCACACTTTGGCGGATATGGGCTGACGGCTGGAGGAAACAAGAGTGTTCATGCGCGATCTCCCACCCGTTCGCCCAGCAGGCCGGAAGGACGGAAGACCAGCACCAGAATCAGCACAATAAATGAGAAAACATCCTGATAGTTGCTGCCGAAGAAGCCGCCGGTGAGGTCGCCGATATAGCCTGCCCCCAACGATTCAATAATGCCCAGCAGCAGCCCGCCCAGCATAGCGCCTGCC
>JAAZDZ010000128.1 GCA_012512545.1 Alcaligenaceae bacterium
GCCCAGGGAAGGCGCGGAAGCGGTGGCGCGCGCGCTGTCAGCCTTGGCGGATCACGAACGCCCGGCGCGTATTGTGTATGTGTCCTGTAATCCGGCCACACTGGCGCGTGATGCCGCCATCATGAAGCACACGGGCGGCTACGTTCTGCATGCTGCGGGCGTGGTGAATATGTTTCCGCATACCGGCCATGTGGAGTCGATTGCGGTCTTTGAGCCCGGCCAGGCGTTGTCTCCAGAAGCGCTGGCGAATCAGGAAACGCAAAACGCGCAAGATATCGGGCAGGAATGAAAACACCCCGCAAGCCAGGTGGGTGGCGGCTTGCGGGGTGCTGTACGGCTTGTCGCGGCGCTGCCTAAGCGCTGGGAGATTCGCCCAGAATGCGCCGGGCTTCCTCGCGCACCCGTTCGGGCGCGGTGCCGCCAATGTGATTGCGGGCGGCCACACTGCCTTCCAGGGTAAGCACTTCGTGGATATCGGCTTCGATGGAGGCGTGGAACGCCTGCAGTTCTGACAGGTTGAGATCGGCCAGATCGCAGCCGCGCTTTTCGCATTCAAATACGGCATGCGCGACGATTTCGTGGGCATCGCGGAAGGGCAGACCTTTTTTGACCAGGTAGTCGGCCAGATCGGTGGCCGTGGCATAGCCCTGCAGCGCAGCGGCGCGCATGGTTTCAGGCTTGACGCGAATGCCGGGAATCATGTCAACAAAAATGGTGAGGGTGTCGCGGACGGTGTCGGCGGAATCGAACAGACCTTCCTTGTCTTCCTGATTGTCTTTGTTGTAGGCCAGCGGCTGACCCTTCATGAGAGTGAGCAGGGCGATCAGGTGGCCGTTGACCCGGCCCGTCTTGCCGCGCGCCAGTTCCGGCACGTCGGGGTTTTTCTTCTGCGGCATGATGGAGCTGCCGGTGCAGAAACGGTCGGCCAGGTCGATGAAACCCACACGCGGGCTCATCCACAGTACAAGTTCTTCAGACAGCCGGGAAACGTGAGTCATGATGAGGGCTGCCGCTGCACAGAACTCGATGGCGAAATCGCGGTCGGATACGGCATCCAGTGAGTTGCGGCAGACGCCTTCAAAGCCCAGGCTGCGGGCCACGCGTTCGCGGTCGATGGGAAAAGAAGTGCCCGCCAGCGCGGCGGCGCCCAGGGGCAGGCGGTTGACGCGCTTGCGGCAGTCAGCCAGGCGCTCGGTATCGCGGCCGAACATTTCTGCATAGGCCAGCAGATGGTGGCCGAATGTCACCGGCTGGGCCACCTGCAGATGGGTGAAGCCCGGCATGATGGTGTCTGCATGTTCCAGGGCCAGGCTGGCCAGGGCGGCGCGCAGTTGTTGCAGCAGCTCGATGGCGATATCAATTTCGTTGCGCAGCCACAGGCGGATATCAGTGGCGACCTGGTCGTTGCGGGAACGACCGGTATGCAGCCGTTTGCCGGCGTCGCCCACGAGGTCTACCAGGCGCTTTTCGATGTTGAGGTGAACGTCCTCAAGGTCGAGCGACCAGGTGAAGAGGTTATCTTCGATTTCTTGAAGAATGCGCTTCATGCCTTGTTCGATGGCTTCGCGGTCGGCTGCGCTGATAACGCCGGTTGCGGCCAGCATTTCAGCGTGGGCAAGCGAGCCTTGAACATCGAAGCGCGCCATGCGCTTGTCAAAATTGACGGACGCCGTATAGCGTTTGACGAGGTCGGAGACGGGCTCGGAGAAGCGGGCTGACCACGCGTTGGCCTTGTTGGCGAACTGATCTTGTGCGGAAGGGGAGTTAGGGTTCGACATAGTGTGTGCAATTATAAAGGACAGGCCCCTGTGCAGGGCATGGGTAAATGGCACAATGCGCCCCTACGGTATATTTACACGGTTATGCAGAACGAAATTTCTATTTCTCAAGACCTGAGCGCTTCCGGCTACGGCATTGTCAACGAATTGCTGCGCGATGCCGAATGGCTGGGCATTGCCTTGCTGGTATTGGCCGCCCTGCTGATTTTCATCGGGGTGGCCTTGCTGATCGCCAGGGCGCTCACGGGTGTGGCGCGCCGCACGTTGCGCGTCGTGGGGC
>JAAZDZ010000129.1 GCA_012512545.1 Alcaligenaceae bacterium
ACCTCTCCCTTACCAAGGGAGTGCTCTACCACTGAGCCACATGGGCGGTTGAGTTGCTTTACTACAGAAGCTGAAGTGCTTTCTGGAGCGGGTGAAGGGAATCGAACCCTCATCTTCAGCTTGGAAGGCTGTTGCTCTACCATTGAGCTACACCCGCGAGGAACGATTCACCTACTGAACACCCATGAAAAGCCCATGAGTGAGCAACTGCTGAAAAAGCTGTGGTGGTGGGAGTTGGATTCGAACCAACGTAGGCGCAAGGCCAACAGATTTACAGTCTGCCCCCTTTAACCACTCGGGAATCCCACCAACAGCGAATTTCGTATTATGCGCGATCTGATTTTGGTTGTCAAGCGCTTAACAGAAATTCTTTGAGATGATGCTGCCAGACGACAACAGCGCGGAGGGTTTTGAGAAAACCAGAGAAGGAATGGCTCAAAACCTGCCGACACGCATGATAACTGAAAATGCGATCAGTTGTCTGCGACCGCCGCAGCCAGACCTTGTTGTTCCAGCAAGGCGTTGAGATGATCCCAGCCATGAAAGTCGATAATCAGCTGGCCACGTTTGCCAGCACCCATTTTCAATGACACTTTGGTTCCCAGATGATCTGAAAGTGCGGTTTCCATGCGTTTTGCATCGCCGCTCTGGGCGGCTTCCTTTTTCTTGGCTGGGGCCGCAGCGCCCTCTTCACGTTCGCGGATACTGCGGCCAACGAGTTTTTCGGTATCCCGCACCGACATGGCTTTGGCAATGACTTCATTGGCCAGCATGATCTGATTGGCAGCATCCACGGCCAGCAGCGCCCGCGCATGGCCCATATCAATGTCACCCGCCAGAAGCATGGTTTGTACCGGTTCGGCCAGATTCAGCAAGCGCAGCAGGTTGCTGGTGGCTGAACGGGAACGGCCTATGGCCTGAGCGGCCTGTTCGTGAGTGAGATTGAATTCATCCAGCAGGCGCTTTACGCCCTGCGCTTCTTCCAGCGGATTGAGGTCTTCACGCTGGATGTTTTCTATCAGGGCCATGACGGCCGCGTTTTCGTCGGCGACCTCGCGCACCAGCACAGGCACTTCTTCCAGGCCCGCCAGGCAGGCTGCGCGGTAACGGCGTTCGCCTGCAATGATTTCATATTTACCGCCCGGCTTGCCATCAATCGGGCGCACCAGAATGGGCTGCATGACCCCCTGGGTACGGATGGAATCGGCCAATTCGTTCAAAGCGCCTTCATCCATGCGGGTGCGCGGCTGGTATTTGCCTGCCTGCAACTGCTTGACCTTCAAGGAGCCCGGCTGGCTTTCTTCTTCCTTGGCGCGCCCCAGCGAACCAATGATCTGCGCATCGGCTCCCAGCAAGGCATCCAGCCCTCTACCCAGCCCTTTGGTTTTTCTCGTTGCCATAATGTGAATCTCCTGTGTATCAAGTGCGAGCGCGGGCCGCTTGTTTCAGGCCCTCGCGCTTCATGCGCCGGATAAGTTCGTTGCCGAATTCCAGATATGCTTTGGCGCCACGGGAGCTTTTGTCATACACAACTCCCGGCATACCATGGCTGGGTGCTTCGGCCAGCCGCACGTTGCGCGGAATGATGGTTTTGAACACCCGGTCGCCAAAATGGGTTTCAACTTGCGCCGATACCTGCTGTTGCAGGGTCACCCGGGCATCGAACATTACCCGCAGCAAGCCGATCAGTTGCAGATCGGGGTTGATATTGGCGTAAACGCGTTTAATGGTGTTGACGAGGTCGGACAACCCTTCCAGTGCAAAATACTCGCACTGCATCGGAATGATGACGCCCGAAGCCGAAGCCAGGCCGTTCAGAGTGAGCAGAGACAGCGTGGGTGGGCAATCAATCAGGATGAAGTCGTATTCGTGCCGTATGTCGTCAATAGCCCGCTTGAGACGGGCTTCGCGCCCTTCCATCTGAACCAGGTCGATTTCCGCGCCTGATAGTTCTCTGTTTGAGGGCAGTACATCGTACTTGCCTGTTTCAGAAGCGACGCGCGCATCCTGGATGGAAACTTCGCCAAGCAGGACTTCATAAAGGTTGGCCTGCAAGTTGTTTTTATCGACGCCGCTACCCATGGTGGCGTTTCCTTGAGGGTCAAGGTCGATCAGCAGAACGTCTTTCTTCAAGGCTGCCAGAGCAGCCGCCAGATTGATGGCAGTGGTTGTTTTTCCCACCCCACCCTTCTGATTGGCTATGCAGAAAACATAAGCACCCGTCGTGGTGACGTGTTTGTCATTCTTGTTTGTCATGCGATTCCTTGCTCCGTAAGCCATACCAGACAGCGGTGCGCATCCAGGTCGGGGACCTGCAGAGGCTCAATACGAGCCACACGCCATGATGTCTTGCTCGACAACTCTTCAATTTCTTCGGTGGGTTCGCGCCCTTTCATAGCCAGCAACTGCCCGTTTTCCGAAACATGCCTGCCGGCAAGCGTAGCGAAATCGGCGAGAGAAGCAAATGCGCGCGAGACAACGAGATCTGCTTCAAACAGCGGCAGCTGTTCTACCCTTGCGTGGTGGGCCTGCAGGTTGGGCAAACGCAAGACCCCTGCCACATAGCGGATGAACGTCGCTTTTTTCTCGACAGTATCGACGCAATGTATGGTGGCCTCCGGGCACATGGCGGCCAGCACTACCCCAGGCAGCCCGGCACCTGAGCCGACATCCACCACCACCGGGTATACTGTGTTTTTATACAGCACCTTCTGAATGGAAGGGATGATGGAAAGGCTGTCGAATAGATGCTGCACCAGCATCTGCTCCGGGTCGCGAACCGCCGTCAAGTTGTAACTACGATTCCAGCGCTGCAACTGCTCAAGGTATGTCAGCAGCACGTGCTCCTGGCTGGGGCTGATATCCAGGCCCAAGTCTGCCGCCGCCGCTCTCAGACGCGGCGCAAATTGGTGTGTGGCTGTCATGACCCTACCCTGTTGCCCTGGCACTTGCCTGCAAACGTTTAAGCTGCACAAGAATCAAAGAAACCGCCGCTGGGGTAATGCCCGATACGCGGCTGGCCTGACCAATGGTGGCCGGGCGAGCCTGTTTGAGGTGGTGTCGCGCTTCCATGGAAAGGCTTGGCACCTTGTCGTAGTCGAAGCCCTCAGGGATAAGCATGTTTTCCTGAATTCGCTGGCGTTCTACATCCTGAGCCTGCTTCTGGATATAACCGGCATACTTAACCTGGATTTCTACCTGCTCGGCCACTTTCGGGTCTGCAACTCCGGGGCCGAAAAGCAGCCCCCCTTCAATACCATCGGCTTGCATCAAAGAAGCGTAATTCACCTTGGGCCGCTTAAGCAGATCATGGGCATTGGCTTCCTTTTCCAAAGCCTGACCCAGCAGGGATTCAGCTGTATGCGCTGCAATCACCTTGGGGTTGATCCAACTGCTGCGCAGGCGCTGGATTTCCGCTTCTACAGCTTCTTTTTTCCGACTGAAGGCAGCCCATCGGTTGTCGTCCACCAACCCAAGCTGCCGACCTGTTTCTGTCAGCCGCATATCCGCATTATCTTCGCGCAGGCTGAGACGGTATTCCGCCCTGGAGGTAAACATGCGATAAGGCTCTGTAACGCCCCGGGTGATCAGGTCATCCACCAGCACCCCCAGATACGCTTCGCTGCGCTGCGGATACCAGGCTTCCTGTTCTTTGACTTTTCTGGCCGCATTCAGCCCCGCCAATAATCCTTGCGCCGCGGCCTCTTCATAGCCTGTGGTGCCGTTGATCTGTCCGGCAAAATACAGATTGGCGATAGCGCGTGTTTCGAGGGTGGGGTGCAGGCCGCGAGGGTCGAAGTAGTCGTACTCTATGGCATAGCCAGGCCGCATGATGACAGCGTTTTCCAATCCATGCATGGATCTCAACATCGCCAGTTGAATATCAAAAGGCAGACTGGTTGATACCCCGTTCGGGTAAATTTCCTTGCTGCTCCACCCTTCCGGCTCAAGAAAGATCTGATGGCTGGCTTTATCCGAAAACCGGTGGATTTTATCTTCAATGGATGGACAGTACCGTGGCCCAACCCCTTCTATGGTGCCAGCATCGCTATACATGGGGGAACGATCCAGACCAGAGCGGGCAATATCGTGCGTGCGCTCGTTGGTATGGGTAATCCAGCATGGCAGTTGTTCCGGGTGCTGACCTGCATTTCCCATGAAAGAAAACACGGGGATAGGGTCAGTATCGCCAGGCTGTGTTTCCAGCGCGTCGAAATCAATACTGCGGGCGTCTATACGCGGTGGCGTGCCTGTTTTCAGGCGGCCTTGAGCCAGGTTCAGTTCTTTGAGCCGCTGGCCAAGTGTTATTGCCGGAGGGTCCCCTGCCCTGCCCGCCGAATAATTTTCCAGCCCCACATGAATGCGGCCGTTCAAAAATGTGCCTGCTGTCAACACCACGGTTTTTCCGCGGAATACCAGACCTATTTGAGTCTTGGCGCCAACTACCTTCTCGCCTTCCAGCAACAGGTCTTCTACAGATTGCTGAAAGATTGTGAGGTTGGGCTGATTCTGTAGTACACAGCGAACAGCTTGCCGATATAACGACCTGTCCACCTGTGCGCGTGTTGCGCGAACAGCCGGGCCTTTTGATCGGTTCAGGATGCGAAACTGAATTCCTGCCTGGTCAGTAGCCTGGGCCATGATGCCGCCAAGTGCATCAATTTCCTTTACCAGGTGGCCCTTCCCTATTCCACCGATGGACGGATTGCATGACAGTTGGCCAAGGGTGTCGATATTGTGAGTCAACAACAATGTTTGAACGCCCATACGTGCAGCAGCCAGAGCTGCCTCTGTACCTGCGTGGCCACCGCCCACCACGATCACATCGAATTCGTCAGGGTAAATCATTCTTTCAAAGAAAAAGGCAGAGCAGATAAGCAAGACTATGTGTGGCGCTCTGCTGGGAGGAGGAGCCGTTTCCGGGAAATATTCAGCCACGGAAGACTCAAAAAAACGTAGCGCATGCCCTTAGATGTAAGGGATGACGCCATTATACTTGCCGCGCATTCAAAATCATATTGGAGGCTGGACTAAAAAGTAACACCTCGGAAGGAGGTCGCGGGGCTGTTGGTTAGTGTTTCACGTGGAACATTGTGTTTTTTTGTCTCTTTTTTCTGTGGGTAACTTTGTGGACAAGTGCGGCCGAGTGGAGAACTCCAGCCTCTCGGCCAGAGCTTCTTCGCCACAACACAGGGATGCCTTCTGCGCCGTGTTGATATTACCTTGCTTGACCTCGCCCTAATGGACGTGGCTTACGCTTGGGCGCGTGGTCAATCTTGGTTTTGGGGCGGAAGGTCTCTACAGGTGTGAATCATTAACTGCGATCTAAAGCTGAAGTTTCATTTTTGGAGTGAAAGACGGTGCTTTAAAGAGTGGGGTTCTTTAATGGCGGGTGTCAGGGGTGAGATCTTCTTTGGGTCCTAAAGAGCGTGTGGAGCCAGTGAAGATGCCGCTCCCCTCACCGGCCCTGCGGGCTTCCTTCGCTTCCGGCTTTGGACAGAGCGCCCGCTGAACTCGCGCGGCTTGCAGTCCCCCGGACTGCAAGCACCCATCGCGCTCAAACAGCAGCGGCCTTGCCTCTCCGTCCAATGCCTGCAGCTCAGCGGTTCAGAAGTCGCCGGGCATCTTCACTGGCCCCACACGCTTTGCGGTTGATTGGGGTGTAAATCTCTTCGTTCATGGAAAGGGTTAGCTTAACGATTTAACCGGGGCTTGATCCTTACTTTATGGTGGCAATTTTTGGACCGTTATCACCCTGCTGTTTCACGTGAAACGTTGTGCTTTTGTGTCTCTTTTTTCTGTGAGTAACTTTGTGGACAAGTGTGGCGCGAGTGAAGAACTCCACGTCGCGGAATGTAGGCCGCTCCGATTCGCCACAACATAGGGATATCTTCGACGCCGTGTTGATATTGACTCGCTTGACCTCGCCCTGATGGACGTGGCTTACGCTTGGGCGCGTGGTCAATCTTGGTTTTGGGGCGGAAGATTTCTACAGGTGTGAATCATTAACTGCGATCTAAAGCTGAAGTTTCATTTTTGGGGTGAAAAACGGTGCTTTAAAGAGTGGGGTTCTTTAATGGCGGGTGTCAGGGGTGAGATCTTCTTTGGGTTCTAAAGAGCGTGTGGAACCAGTGAAGATGCCGCTCCCCTCACC
>JAAZDZ010000130.1 GCA_012512545.1 Alcaligenaceae bacterium
AGGTGGTCCCACGCCTTCCCATCCCGAACAGGACCGTGAAACGCCTTTGCGCCGATGATAGTGGACGGACGTCTGTGAAAGTAGGTCATCGTCAGGCACTTATCCCTCAAAACCCCATCCGGTAAACACCGGGTGGGGTTTTGGCTTTGGGGAAACAGAATCAGATAAAATGACAGAGTTGCGGTGCAAGAGCCTGCTCGAAAGCTCTATAAAGTACCGCGTTCATGTCACGGAGACTCCTCTACATGTCACAAGCTTTTCCGCAGCCAGAACCCGATAACTGCCTCACTCTGCGTCGGCTCACTCATCTGATTTACGGCCTTTTCGCTTTGGGTCTGGTCAGCGCAGGTTTTTTTGGCGTGGCTACGATCGCTGCCATCGTTCTGGCGTATCTCAAGCGCGCCGAAGCGGCGGGCACTTTGTATGCTCCTCACTTTGACTGGGTGCTGAAAACCTTCTGGTGGGGGCTTTTGTGGTTTGCGCTCAGTGCCCTGGGCACGTTTATCTTTATCGGATGGTTAACCGGCCTTATCGCGCTGGTATGGGTGGTTTATCGCATTGCCAAGGGGTGGCTGGCCCTGTTCGCAGGCAACACGCCCAACGCCGATTTTTAAGCTGTCCTGAAGCCTCGTCTGTCCCGCAGGTTCAACGGGGCACAAAAAAACGCTGGTCGGATGATCAGCGTTTTTTTTGGCCCCAGGCCAGCGGCAAGAGCGCTGATGCGTTGAAAAGGCTTCAATGCATCAGCGCTCTTTGACTATGCAGCTTACTTCAGATGCACGCTGACCAGCTTTGTAAGCTCGAACATGGAGACCTGATCTTTGCCGAACAGTGGGCGCAGTTTGTCGTCGGCATTGATATTGCGACGGTTGGCGGGATCTTGCAGATCGTGCTTCTTGATGTATTCCCAGATTTTCTTGGTGACTTCAGTACGCGGCAGGGGATCGGAACCAATAACCGCTGCCAGCGTGGCGCTCGGGGTGAGGGGCTTCATGAATGCTGCGTTGGGCTTGCGAGCGGCTTTTTTTGATGTTGCCATAGAACTGGGCTCCTGACTGTATTTGTTGGTTGAAAGTACGGTGTGCAGCATAACTTGAGAGAAACCTCAGCACCAGAGTCTTGTGTGGATTGCGCCACGGGGGTTGACCCGGAGCGCTGATTGGTGTGCCGCTGCGCTATGTTAATGTACCGGTTTACTTCTTATCCATAGATTGTGCAGGGATTTAGCCAGAATGTCGTATCAACATGTACTACACGCCATCAACATGTTCCACGACGAGCTCACTGCCGTCAGACGCGACATTCACGCCAACCCGGAACTCGGTTTCCAGGAAGAGCGCACGTCAGCCCTGGTGGCTCGCACGCTACGCGCGCTGGGCTATGAGGTCCATATAGGTATAGGGCGCACAGGCGTGGTGGGCGTGCTGCAGGGCAAGGTGAACACCAGCGGGCGCTCAATCGGGCTGCGCGCTGATATGGACGCTCTGCCTGTACACGAAACCGGCGATCATCTGTATAAATCGACGCGAGAGGGCGTCATGCACGCCTGCGGCCATGATGGCCACACGGCAATTATGCTGGGCGTTGCCCGCTACCTGGCCGAAACCCGCAATTTTGATGGTCGGGTGGTATTGATATTCCAGCCTGCCGAAGAGGGGCTGGGGGGAGCGCAGGCCATGCTGGCAGATGGCCTGTTCGAGCGTTTCAATTGCGATGCCGTCTACGCGCTGCATAACTGGCCCAGCCTGCCGCCTGGAGTGATAGGCGTTAATTCCGGGCCGATGATGGCGGCGGCGGATTCATTCGAGATTCTTATCGAAGGGCGTGGCGGTCATGGTGCCCATGCCTATC
>JAAZDZ010000131.1 GCA_012512545.1 Alcaligenaceae bacterium
ACCGCCACCACCTTGCTGGTGCCTATGTCGAGTGCAACGATCAGGTCCTTGATGTCACGGGTCATAATGTTTTACTTGTTCGGTGTAGGGGTAACGGGCGCCAGCGTAATGGCGAAACCATTCGGATAACGCAAATCGGCATGGGCGATCTCCCGGCCATTGATGCTTTGCGCCAGCCTGGGCCATGCTTCAACAAAACGTTCAATACGGGCGGCGAATGGCAAGGCGCCGGAACGGCCATGCGGGTCGGCGATATCGGCTGCCGGGTCGCGGCCCAGAGTCAGGCGCATGCCATCGGACAGAGTGGCCTCCCACGCATAGCGGGGGCTGAGTTCCAGCTCATTGACCCGCAGTTGCAAAGGAGCGAACCAGCGCGCCACTTCGGCGTAGCGCTGCACCACCAGCCGCTCGGAATCCTCCGGGCCTTTGAGCTGGGGCAGCACAATATCCTGAGGCAGCTCACCCGCGTAGGCCAGGAAGGCTTCGCCCCAGGTGTTGATCATTTCGTTTTCATTCCACAGCGCCAGGGGCTGGTGCTCTTCGATATAAATTGTCAGGCTGTCCGGCCAGACACGCTGTACTCTGGCGTGGCGCACCCAGGGCGTGGTTTCAATCAGACGGCGTGTTGCGTCCAGGTCGATGAAGAAGAAGTTGCCGCGCAGCTTGCCCTTGACGGTTTCATTGAGGCTGGAAGCCGTCACGAAACGCAGGCCGGTTTCTGCTTCGGCGGGCTGCAGCCGCAAAGACGAAATCGCAAAATAAGGACGCTGCGCGGCCCAGACGACCGCGCCCAGCAACAAAGCGCATACCGCCAGCACTGCCAGCGAATTCGCAATGAAGTTGATGAGCCGGGCGTCCTGAAACACGTCGTCTCCCCCTTAATCCTGCACCGGGCCGCGCACTTTGCACGACGCAGTGGAAAGAATGGCCAGGCACAATTCGGCATAGCTCATGCCGGCCGCCTTGGCGCCCATGGGCACCAGCGAATGGCTGGTCATGCCCGGTGATGTATTCATCTCCAGCAACCAGGGCTTGTTGTCGGTATCCAGCATGAAATCAGCGCGGCCCCAGCCCTCGCAACCCAGGGTGCGATAGGCTTTTTCTGCCAGCCGTTGAATATGCTCGGTCAGTTCGTCATCCAGTTCAGCGGGGCAGACATACTGCGTATCGTTGGAAATGTATTTGTGCTCGTAGTCGTAGTTGCCGCCAGGGGCGATGATCTCAACCACGGGCAGCGCATAGGCATCGGCGCCCTTGCCCAGCAGCGGCACGGTCAGTTCGCGGCCACTTACGAACTGCTCGGCCAGCACCTCGTCGTCAAACCGGGCAGCCAGCTCATAGGCTTCTTTCAGTTCGGCGGCTTTCTGCACCTTGGTAATGCCCAAAGTGGAGCCTTCGTGCGGCGGCTTGATCATCAAAGGCCAGCCCAGGGGGGCGGCCTTGGAAAGGTCCTCTTCGCCGGTCAGCACCACAAACGCAGGCGTGGGCAGCCCATGCTGCAGCCACACGCGCTTGGTCATGATTTTGTCCATCGACAGGCTGGACGCCATGGGGCCGCTGCCGGTGTAAGGAATCTGCAGCAGCTCAAGGGCGCCCTGAATGGTGCCGTCCTCGCCATAACGTCCGTGCAAGGTGATGAAGACGCGGTCAAAACCGGCGTCGGCCAGATCCGCCAGGGATTGCCGCCCGGTATCGAACAAATGGGCGTCCACACCCTGGCCGCGCAACGCCTCGCAAACGCCTTCGCCCGACATCAGCGAGACTTCCCGCTCGGCGGAATGCCCGCCATACAGCACGCCTACGCGGCCAAAATTCTTGTTCATTGCATTTCTCCCAACTGGCCCGGCACCTTGCTTACGGAACCTGCCCCCATCACCAGCACCACATCGCCATCGCGCACGAAATCGCGTATGGCCTGCGGCAGATCAGCGACATCTTCGACAAAGACCGGCTCGACCCGGCCTGCCACGCGCAGCGCTCTGGCCAGCGCCCGCCCATCGGCAGCCACCAGCGGCGGCTCGCCCGCCGCATAGACCTCGGTCAGAAGCACCGCGTCAGCAGCGCCAATGACTTTCACGAAATCCTCGAAGCAATCGCGGGTACGCGTGTAGCGATGCGGCTGGAATGCCAGCACAATCCGTCTCTCGGGCCAGGCGCCCCGCGCAGCCTCCAGCGTGGCAGCCATCTCGTTCGGATGGTGGCCGTAATCATCCACCACGGTGAAGCGGCCGCCGCCATTGCGCTCCTGCACCGGGAAGTCACCTGCCATGCTGAAACGGCGTCCCACTCCTTTGAAGGTTTCCAGGGCCGCCGCGATTTTCTCGTCCGGCACGCCCAGTTCCGTCGCCACGGCAATGGCTGCCAGCGCATTGAGGACATTGTGGCGGCCGGGCAGATTGAGCCGGATCGAAAGGGGCGGCAAGGCACCGGTGGCGCCATGGCGCTCAACATCGAACTGCATGAAAGTGCCTTCCGGGCGCAGGTTGCGCGCCATGACCTGGGCTTCCGTGTCAATGCCATAGGTTGTCACCGGACGCGACACAAAAGGCATGATTTCCCTGACGTTGGCATCGTCGGCGCACAGAATCGCAGAGCCATAAAAAGGCAGGCGCTGCGTGAACTCGACAAAGGCGCTCTTCAGACGCGCAAGGTCATGCCCATAGGTATCCATATGGTCAACATCAATATTGGTGATGATGGCCATGACCGGCAGCAGATTCAGGAAGGACGCATCGGATTCATCGGCCTCGACCACGATGAAATCGCCCTGGCCCAGGCGGGCATTCGCGCCGGCGGAGTTCAAACGGCCGCCAATCACGAAGGTGGGGTCAAGCTCACCGGCGGCCAGAACGCTGGCCACCAGACTGGTAGTGGTGGTCTTGCCATGCGTGCCGGCCACGGCAATGCCGCGTTTGAGACGCATCAGTTCAGCCAGCATCAAGGCGCGCGGCACGACCGGAATGCGCGCGGCGCGGGCGGCCAGCACTTCGGGGTTGTCCGCTGTCACGGCGGTGGAGACCACAATGGCGCCCACGCCCTTCACATTGTCGGCGCTGTGGCCGATGGACACCCGCGCCCCAAGATTCTGCAAACGCCGCGTCACTGCGGAAGCCTGGAGGTCGGAACCGCTGATGGCATAACCCAGGTTGAGCAGCACTTCGGCAATGCCGCTCATGCCCGAACCGCCAATGCCTACAAAATGGATGCTTTGAATACGATGCTTCATGCCGCCCTCCTTGCCGCCTGCTCGCATACGTCGGCAATGCTCTGTGTCGCCGACAGGCAGGCATGCTCATGCGCATGACGCGCCACTTCGCCAAGGGCCGCGCGGTCCTGCCCCCGCAGCCATCCAGCCAGCCACTGCGCTGAAAACCCGCTTTGCGGCTGCAGCCAGGCGCCGTTGCAATCCGCCAGGTAGCGCGCATTGGCTGTCTGATGATCATCAATCGCATGAGGCAGAGGGATGAACAGCGCAGCGACCCCGGCGGCGGCGACTTCGGCCACCGTCATGGCGCCGGCACGACACACTACGACATCCGTCTGGGCCATAGTGGTCGCCATATCCTCAATAAAGGCTACGCATTGGGCCTGCACCCCGCTGTTGTGGTAACGCTCTTCCAGCTGCTGAATATGCTGCGCGCCGGACTGATGCGTGACTTCGGGGCGCTCGGCGGGTTCCAGCAGCGCCAGCGCCTCGGGCACGACTTCATTCAAAATGGATGCTCCCAGGCTGCCGCCCACGACCAGCAGGCGCAACGGCCCCTGCCGCTGGGCATACCGCTCAGCCGCAGGTGCCAGATTCCTGAAGGATTCCCGCACCGGATTTCCCACCATGACAGCACCGTGCAAGGCGCCCGGGAACCCGGCCAGCACCTTGCGGGCGATGCGTGCCAGCCAGCGGTTGGCCGTGCCCGCGACCGCATTCTGCTCATGCACGACCAGCGGAATGCCCGCCAACCGCGCCATCAGGCCGCCAGGGAAAGCCACATAGCCGCCCATGCCCAGCACAACATCAGCCTGGGCCTGCGCCAGCGCCCGGCGCGCCTGCAGGCAAGCCCGCGTCAGCGTGAACGGCAGCTTCAGCAAAGCGGCAACGCCTTTGCCGCGCAAACCGGAAAATCCCAGCGGCAGCATTTCGAAGCCCTGTTCGGGCACCAGACGGCCTTCCATGCGTTCCGGGTTACCCAGCCACAGCACCCGCCAGCCCCGCGCTTGCATTTCGTGCGCCACCGCCAGCCCGGGCATGAT
>JAAZDZ010000132.1 GCA_012512545.1 Alcaligenaceae bacterium
GGCCCGCCAGCCAGCGGCCGAAAAGCGGCAGATAGTCCGGCCCGGCCGTGACATATAGCTGGAGATGGTCAGTCGCTTCGCCCACGACCAGCCGCGAACGCAGGATTTCCATTTCGGCGGACGAAGGGGTCTGCACACTGAATACGGAGGACAGTTCGGCCAGGACATGGGCCTGCGCCTGGGGCTGTTGGGGCGGCTCCACCTGTATCAGCGCATCGGCGCGATAGACCGGGCGGCTGAGAAAGGCATAACCCGCTCCGGCCAGCAGCGCCAATGCGGTGGTGCCGATAATCAGGCGGCGGGCATTCAGCAGAATGTCCATGAAGCCGGGCAGGTCGATTTCTTCGTTGTCAGGCGGCGCTCCATGGAAATACGGCTGGGTGGCCGGAAGGGCTTCATAGGAAGGGACAACTGGGTTTCTGTTCATGGCGGCACCGCTTATCGGGTCATGGTGCGAGTCGAATAGACCGCGTTGTAGCTGGGGAGCAGGTTGCTGATGACGCGGTTCCAGCGCACGATCGGAGCCGGGTCAACGAAGACGATGTCCTTGGGTTTCAGCGGGAAATCAGCGGCCAGAACGTAGGCGGTGGGGCGGCTGGCATCGAGATGGAAAAGCTCAGGCTCGCCATCCCCGCTGCGCCGGATGACATAGATCTGACGCGGGTTGCCGCCGTGCGGGTCGATGCCCCCGGCTTCTCCCAGCGCCTGGGCCAGGCTGACGGTGCCGTCGTGCATGACATGAGCCGTAGGCGCATAAACGTCGCCCATCAGGTACACCTTGGAATCCTGGCGGCTGGCAATGCGCAGCAGGTCGCCGTCCTGCAGAAGAATGTCGGCAGGGTTGATACGGCTGCGCGTCAGCAGCTGCAGGTCAATCGGCGTGGATACACCGTTGCGCGTCAGCGTGAGGGATGAACGGTCGGCCTCGGGGGTCATGCCGCCCGCGCGGTTGATGGCTTCGGGCAAGGTCATGGCGATATCAGTGATCGGCAGCACGCCGGGGCTGCGAATCTCGCCATCCACATAGATGCGGCCCGAGCGGTAAGCCTGCACGCGCACGGTGATCTGGGGCGAATTGACATAGCCCGACAGGCGTTGAGCCAGCCGTTCTCGAATCTGCGACTCATTCAGCCCCGCCACTTTGACCGTGCCCGTGAAGGGGAACTGTATGGTGCCGTCCGGCCCGACGTTATACCCATTGCCCAGCTCATTCACGCCCGTAACGATGGCCGTGGCAGCGGAGCCCGCCGGGGTCAGGGCCAGCTCGGGGTGGTTCCACACCACGATATTCAGAATGTCGCCCACCCCCACCTTGTAGGGTTCCGCCTGGCCGATCAAATGCTGGATCGTGCTGCGCGCCGCCTGAGGGGCAACGCTGTTATGGCTGTGCACCAGTTCTGGCGTGATGGATTTAAGCGTGCCCGGGGGCGCGCCATCTTCTTCCAGAGCCTGGCTGACTTTCTCCGGGCTGCCCATATGCATGCCCGGCGACATGCTGCAGGCGGCCAGTAAGGTGCTGGACAGCAGGGCCGCAAGCAGCGCTTTCCAACGGGCTGCGCGGTGCGTCCCGCCGGGTTCATTGAGAGTCATTATTGAATCCATCCCTGCTCCAGATGTTTTCGGAAACGCTACCGCCGGGGTCTGCATCCGCTGACGCAGACCCTGAGGGTGCAAAAATGGGAAAAATCCCCTGTGAGGACGCTGAGCTATCCCTGGCGGCGCTGGCTGGCCGGCCAGCCAGGATGTTCAGCCGTTCGCCTGGATCACTTCTACGTTTTCAACCTGCATCCTGACCGGCGTCTGTCGGCCCAGGATTGCCATCAGAACGACGACCCGCTGGTCGGCGCTGGAATGCACCAGGCCCTCCAGACCGGCGAACGCCGAAGCGCGGTCTGTCACGCGCACCCGCTGCCCGGTTTGAGGCCGGCGGCTGGCCGGGTTCCCTGCCGTATGGCGGGCCTCCTGCTCCCGTATGGCGTCAATCAGCGTCTGCGGCACTTGTGCATACTGGTAGCCAAAGCGGACCACGGCCTGTATTCCACGAGTGGAGCGCACAGGCGCGATGGATTGCGAAGCCTGGGAAGGGCGAAAGAACAAATAGCGGGGAAACATCGGCTCAACACGGCCATACAGAGGCAGGTAGGTTTCATAGGCTTGCCGCAGCAGATGCTCCTGAGCATGCGCTTCGCGGCGCGGTTCTGTATAGGCCAGATACCAGCGTGTGGATGGAGCAGCGCCCCCGGCTTCGTGTTGCATCGAATTACCCCAAGATGGTTACCAGATGCGATAGAAATAACCGCCTGCTGCACAGGCCAGCCATCGGCCATAAGACATACGCTGCCTGGCATACGCCTCTTTCTCTAGGCTGGCTTGCGGGGGTGGGGGTAGGGCGTCTGCCCGATACGGCGCTTTGCCCTCCAAGCAATCCGCAGAAAAATCTGCTATATTCCTTGGTCTTCGATTCTCTTCATCGAATACGAACGAAGGCTCGCGGACAGGTGGCAGAGTGGTCGAATGTACCTGACTCGAAATCAGGCGTACGTGCAAGCGTACCGTGGGTTCGAATCCCACCCTGTCCGCCATTTATCCTTCCATCAAGTACGATGGAACGCTACAGAACAGAACCCGCATAGGCATCAGCTTTGTGCGGGTTTTTTGTATCCGGGCGTCCAGACGAATCACCGGGGGCCGGCGCTACCCCAAAATGCGGCCCTGTTTCAGACACGACACAGCTTGTCGTTTTCATCTCTAGACTTCTTCTTGTGCCCAGCCGGGTGTTTCATACAGGGAGAATCACATTTCATGCGTTCACGAGCCGTTATCCGGGCCGTTAAGCTGGCTGCCCGGCGCAAGACTGTGCTGCTGCGTCTGTATCGTGTCGCAGACGACGGCAGCGAAACGCTGGAAGCGACCAGCGCGCCTGTGACTATGGTGGCGGCCGCGGCGATCTGCAAGCTGTTTCAGGAGCCCTCTTCCATCAGGCCGGATATCGAATCGCTGAAGCGGGTGTTTCAGGTGTACGGGCATACGGCCTGGGCGGGGTTTGTGGCAAGGGATGCCTTTACCGCCGTGCAGCAGGCAAGCCTGCAGCATGATGTGCGGCGCGCGAAAGGGGTTCTGATCATCATCACGCTGGCAATGGATTTCAATATTGTCGATACCGTGGACAGGGTGATGAATGCCCTTCACAGGCCAGCCCCCGCCGGGCTGGAATCCGCGCTGCTCGTGACTTACGACGAGGCCCTTGAAGGCGAGGTGAAAGTGGAATTGCTATGGCTGGGCGTGTAGCGCAGAAGCCTTGCGGTCAGAACGCTTCGGCAGCCTTACTCCACCCTTTCTTTTTCCACGCCCCAGACGGCATCCCCGAAGCCATTCAGCCATCGTTCCAGAAGCAGGCTGTCCAGCACCGTAGCGGTAATGAAGTAGCCTGCTTCGGTTTCCTCTGCTGTCTGATCGGCGGACAGCCGGGATTCCAGCAGGTGGGCGCCCGCGTCCTTGCTGATATGAAAACGCAAGCGTATGCGCTCGCCTTCGCCATACTGGAAGCGGCCTTCGTCTTCGTAGGCGGCCAGGCTGAATTCCGCAGGGCGCTCAAAGCCCAGGTCGGATATCTCAGCGCTGAGAATCCGGTGTATGGCCAGCGTGCGTTCGTTGTTGAAATCCCGAAAACGGCAGACCAGATAAAGGGTGGGGCCTTGCTGGGCCAGCCCCAGCGGCATGATGTCGTGGCTGCGGCGCTGGCGGCGCGCGTTGCGATAATCAATATGCAGCCAGCGGTTTTCGTACAGCGCCTGGCTGACGATATCGAATACGCCAGGCGCGATGCGCGGCGGCAGCAGGGGCAAGGTGGTGCTCACCACGCGCACTTTATGCGTCCATTGCTTTTCCAGCCGGGCGCGTTCCGGGTCGTTCAGATTCAGGCGGGCCTGAAAGAAAAAGTCATCCAGCGATCTCAGCAGGGGGGCGGGCAGCAGATGCTTCAGGTGTTCCTCGGCCAGATGGAGGAGCAGAGATTCCTGCGGGTTGAGGAAGGGCAGTGATAACCCTCCCGCCCGCGCCAGCCAGCGGTAGCCATATGGCCGGGTGCGGTCGTCCCGTTCAATGTCGAAATGTTCCGAAAGCGTATCAAGGTGTCGCTGAATGCTGCGCAGATCGCGGATAAAACCCGCGTGCAGCAGCTGGTCGTGCAGTTCCTGAGCCGTGATTTTGCGGTTGCGCGGGATGCGGCGCAGAATCTCCAGGCTGAGGAGCACGGTATCCAGATTACGGGTGCGGGTGTTCATGGATGCGAATCCAGTAGCGCTCAATAAATATCCGGCTCACCCGCCGGTTTGCCGAATTCCCGGGTCAGGTAGTCGAAGTCGCAACCCTGGTCGGCCTGGCTGATATGTTGCGAGAACATCCACCCGTAGCCGCGTTCAAACTTGGGTTGCGGGGCTTGCCATGCGGCACGGCGGCGTTCCAGTTCTGCTTCGCTGACATCCATATTCAGCGTGCGGTTCGGGATATCGAGCGTGATCATATCGCCGGTACGCAACAAGGCCAGCGGGCCGCCGATATGCGCTTCGGGCGCGACATGCAGCACGCAGGCGCCGTAGCTGGTGCCGCTCATGCGGGCGTCGGAAATGCGCAGCATGTCGCGATACCCCTGTTGCAGCAGCACTTTGGGCATGGGCAGCATGCCCCATTCCGGCATGCCCGGCCCGCCCAGTGGGCCGACATTACGCAATACCAGAACGTGATCCGGCGTGACATCCAGGTTCTCATCGTCGATGGCGGCCTTCATCTCCGGGTAGCTGTCGAACACCAGGGCCGGGCCGGTGTGCCGCTGAAACCGCTGTTCACAGGCGGAAGGCTTGATGACGGCACCATCGGGGCAGAGGTTGCCACGCAGCACGGCCAGTGAGCCTTCGTGATACACAGGGTTGGAAAGCGGCCGGATGACATCATCGTTGTAGACAGGGGCGTCGGCCAGCGCGTCACCCAGCGTCTCGCCCATGACGGTCAGGCATTCCAGGTCGAGTTTCTCGCGCAGCCGCCCCATCAGCCCGAGCAGCCCGCCCGCATAGAAAAAGTCTTCCATCAGGTAGGCGTCGCCAGAAGGGCGGATATTGGCAATCACCGGCACTTCACGGCTCAGCGCGTCAAGGTGGTCAAGCGTCCAGTCAACCCCGGCGCGGCGCGCCATGGCCAGCAGGTGAATCACCGCATTGGTGGAGCAGCCTGTCGCCATGGCGACAATGGTGGCATTACGCACTGCGGCGTCGGTCACGATCTGTCCGGGCCGCAGGTCTTCCCACACCATCTCTACAATGCGCCGGCCACAGGCCGCCGCCATGCGGATATGCCCGGCATCGGCGGCGGGGATTGACGATGTGCCGGGCACGCACAGCCCCATGGCATCGGCGATGGCCGTCATGGTGGAGGCCGTGCCCATGGTCATGCAATGGCCGTAAGATCGCGCAATGCCGCCTTCCACCCCCAGCCATTGCCGGGCGGTGATGGTGCCCGCCCGCCGTTCATCCCAGTATTTCCAGGCATCCGAGCCCGAGCCCAGCTGCTGCCCCGCATAGTTGCCGCGCAACATCGGCCCGGCCGGCAGGTAGATCATGGGCAGGCCCGCAGTGATGGCGCCCATGATCAGCCCCGGCGTGGTCTTGTCGCAGCCGCCCATAAGCACCACGCCATCCACCGGGTGCGCGCGTATCTGTTCCTCGGCTTCCATGGCCAGCAGGTTGCGATACAGCATGGTGGTGGGCTTCATGAAGCTTTCCGACATCGTGATGGCCGGCAGTTCGACCGGGAAGCCGCCCGACTGCAGAACGCCCCGCTTCACGTCATCCACCCGCTGCTTGAAATGGCCATGGCAGGGGTTGAGATCGGACCAGGTATTGAGAATGCCGATAATCGGCTTGCCCACCCAGTCTTCTGGGGCGTAGCCCATCTGCATGATGCGCGAGCGGTGCGTGAAGCTGCGCAGATCGTCGGGCGCAAACCAGCGCGCCGAGCGCAAATCTTGGGCTTTCTTCCTGTGAATGCGTTGATAGCGGGCCTGGGGCATTGTCATCCTGTGCGTGGGCGGGTGAAAAAGGGCAGATTCAGTTCGGAATGGTGTCAGACCGGGCTGACCAGGGGCTTGCCCTGGAAATGAGCTTTGAGGTTGTCCACCACCAGTTGCGACATGGCGCTGCGGGTTTCTACCGTGCCGCTGGCGTGGTGCGGGTAGAGCAGCACATTGTCGAGTTCGTGGAAGCGCGTGTCGATGTGGGGTTCGTTTTCAAAGACATCCAGCCCGGCGCCCCCGATGGACTTGCGCTGCAGGGCATCAATCAGGGCGTCTTCGTCCACCACCGAACCGCGCGACAGGTTGATCAGCCAGGCATCCGGCCCCATGGCGTCAAGCACGGCGGCGTTGATCAGGTGGCGGGTGGCCGCACCACCGGGGCAGGTCAGCAC
>JAAZDZ010000133.1 GCA_012512545.1 Alcaligenaceae bacterium
CGGGTGATATGCCAGGCGAATGCCGCTGAAGCCAGCAGCAGCAGGGCCATGCCGGTCAGCCACACAAACACCATGGGGGTGGTGACAGGCCGTGCGATGCGATCCAGCGGAATCACCAGCCATTCTCGGAAACGGATGCTTTCGTCGATGCCGGGAGTCTCTATCAGCGAGATATACAGACGGGGCTCGGGGCCGCGCGACAACGCGACGCGGGCGTCGTCATCCAGCCGCTGGTTGAGCGCTTCGACAAAGTCGCGCAGGTTGCGGCGGATATCGTCGGGGGGTGGGGGCCGGTGCTGGCCATCCTGGGAACGGCGGCGGCGCTCCAGGCTGGCGTTGGCCGGCAGTGAGCGCGACCACAGCCGCCATTGGTTCTGAGAGGCGTCGCGCACGAAGTCGGGCCGTTGTTCCGGAGGGATTTCCGCCAGCGCCGCCCGCAGGGTGCGGATGGTGGTGGCGGTCAGTTCAACGGAGATGTCTTCAGTGAACTGTTTGCGGTAATGGCTGACGGTCGCGAAAGTGGCCGCCTGCACCAGCATGATGGTGCCCAGTGTGAGCAGCAGCATGCGGGCGCGCAGGGAGCGGGGGAGTAAGGATCGCCAGGCGGGCATGGAGTTTGCGTTCAGGGTGAGAACCGATAACCGACGCCCCAGACGGTTTGTATCCAGCGGGGCTGTTTGGGGTCGTCTTCCAGGGCGCGGCGCAGCCTGAGAACGGCAATGTCGATGGCGCGGTCGTTGCGTTCGCCTTCTTCGTCGTCGCGCGCCAGGGCCAGCAGGCGTTCGCGCGACAAAGGCTTGCCGGGGTTGCTGATCAGCGCTTCCAGCAGGTTGACTTCGCCGCCAGTCAGTTTGATAAGGGTGTCGCCACGATGCAACTGCCGGGTGACGGGGTCGAATACAAAGGGGCCGAAGCTGACTGGCTTGTCTTTGATGAGCGCCGACGCGCCTTTTTTGCGGCGCAGTACCGCTTCTATGCGGGCCAGCAGCTCGCGCGGGTCGAAGGGCTTGCCGAGGTAATCGTCGGCGCCCGCTTCCAGCCCGATGATGCGATCAACGGTTTCATCTTTGGCTGTGAGGAGGATAATGGGAATGTCCTCGCCTTGCTGGCGCAGGCGGCGGCAGGCTTCGGCGCCATCGCCGTCCGGCATCATGCGATCCAGCACGATGAGATCCGGGCTGTAGCGCTGAATGCGGGCTTCCAGGTCGCTGGCATTGGGAGCGAGCAAGGTGTCGTACTGATGGCGGTTCAGATAATCTGCCAGCAGCTGCAACAGGGCGGGGTCGTCGTCCACGACAAGGACTTTAGTGTGTGGCTTATCCATGGAGATGAAGTTTACCCTTGCAGTTCCGAAGCGCCATGACTTGGAAACGGATTGAAATCGTCTCTTGTGTATTGGGGGCGGGCATGGCGCTGTTGGCCGGGTGTGCCAGCGTGGACAGCGCCCGGGTGGTGCAGCAAGGGGACAAGGCCGGGCCGTTGCTCCCGGAACCGGTAGAACCGGCTTCCACAGGCTTGAAGCTGCCGCCCTGGCCCAATTCTGAAGCCTCCGGGCAAGCCGCTCATAGCGGCTTCGGGCATCACGAACGGTTTGTGCCCGATATCCCCGCCTCTTATTTCTGGAGCCATGAAGATGGCTTGCGCTTACGTGCGGCGGATGAAGCACGCGGGCAGGCAATTTCCAGAAACTCTGCAGGCTTGCTGGGCGGGTTTGAGAGAGCGTGGGTGGAAACGCCGGAAACCCGGTGGCAGCCCAGGCCCGACAGCGGAGGCTGGCAGGCAGGTGCCGCGCAGTGGCAGGCCCATCTGAATGGCTCCACCGAGTTTGCTCTGGGCAGCAGCGAGCTCGTGACGCCGGGTTGGAATGACAGTCTGAAACTTGGTGGCATCAGGCTCAGGCAAGGCTTTCCTGCTCCTGGCGATCAAGCGCCGCAATGGAATTACTCCATGGCGCTGGGGGTGGTGGATCAATCCGCCGCCAACGCTTCAGACCTGGCTTTTGGCCCCGCCACAGGTCGTGTCGCCCTGAACTACGACTACAGCCCGGCCTTGAAACTGGTCACTCATGCCGAGGCGGCAGACGACCTTGTCACCTCTGGCCTGGCCGGTCAGTACGACCTGGGCGGCTGGGGCCGCTGGCGGTCGGGTTTCGCCCACTCCAGTCAGGGCGGCAATCACGGCTGGCGCTACCGGGCCATGGCGGATTTCGATCTAGCCAATGACCTGAGCCTGGGCTGGGCGGGCGAGCGCCGCACCGACGGTTTTCTGGATGTGAACCGGTATGCGGCTGGCTCGGGGCTGGCGGGAGGCGACCGCCAGCGCTGGTCGGCTTCCTGGAATGCGGGCCGTTGGGGCACGTGGTCGGGCAGTTTCGAGACGGCGCACAATGAACTGGGCGCCCAAAGACGCCGTTTCGGGCTGCGCCAGCAGTTCTGGTACAGCCCGAATCTGCGCATCGGTATTCACGCAGAGCGCGAAACGGTGGCTGACGACTATGATATAGGGCTACGTTTCTCCGTCCCCCTGTATTGAATCCGCATGTCCACCCCTTTGGAAACCCTGCAACGCGTCTTCGGCTACGAGGCGTTTCGTGGCGAGCAGCAAGCCATTATCGACACTCTGCTGGCAGGCGACGATGCCCTTGTGCTCATGCCGACCGGCGGGGGGAAATCCCTTTGCTATCAGATTCCGGCATTGCTGCGCGCCGGAACCGGCATCGTGGTGTCGCCCCTTATCGCTCTCATGCAGGATCAGGTTGATGCTCTGCGCGAACTCGGCGTGCGCGCGGCGTATTTGAACTCATCGCAGGACTGGCGGGCCGCGCGTGAAGTCGAGCGGCAGATGCTGGATGGTGAACTCGATCTTCTTTATGTGGCGCCGGAGCGTCTGCTGACCGAGCGCTGCATGGATTTGCTGAACCGTTCGCGCATCGCCCTGTTTGCCATTGATGAGGCCCATTGTGTGTCGCAGTGGGGGCATGACTTCCGCCCTGAATACCTGGGCCTGTCAGTCTTACACGAACACTGGCCCGATGTGCCGCGCATTGCGCTGACGGCTACCGCCACCGGAACGACCCGCGAGGAAATCGCCCGGCGCCTGTCGCTGGAAAATGCCGCGCATTATGTGTCGAGCTTTGACCGGCCCAACATTCTTTACCGCATTATTGAAAAGAACGAGGTCAAGCGCCAGCTGCTGGCCTTCATCCGCGAAGAACACATGGGCGACAGTGGCATCGTCTATTGCCTGTCGCGTTCGCGGGTTGAGGACATGGCCGCCTTTCTGTCGCAGAACGGTGTTCCGGCGCTGCCCTATCACGCGGGCATGGATGCGGCGCTGCGCGCGGAACACCAGGCCAGGTTTCTGCGCGAAGAAGGGCTGGTCATGACGGCCACCATCGCGTTTGGCATGGGGGTGAACAAGCCCGATGTGCGCTTTGTGGCCCACGTTGACCTGCCCAAGTCAGTGGAGGGTTACTACCAGGAAACCGGCCGCGCGGGGCGCGATGGCGAACCGGCCACAGCCTGGATGGCCTATGGCCTGCAGGATGTGGTGCAGCAACGCCGCATGATTGATGAATCCAACGGCGATGACCAGTTCAAGCGGCGTTCGGGCCGCCAGCTGGATGCCATGCTGGGGCTGTGTGAAACTGTCGATTGCCGCCGCCAGCAGCTGCTGGCTTATTTCGGCCAGGACATCCAGCCTTGCGGGAACTGCGATACCTGTCTTGAACCGCCGGAATCCTGGGATGGCACGGTGGCCGCGCAGAAGCTGCTGTCGGCCATTTTCCGGCTGTGGCGCGAACGCGGCCAGCGCTATGGCGCAGGCCATATCATTGACATTCTGCGCGGCAAGCTCACGCCCCGCGTGCGCGAACAGGGCCACAACACCCTGAGCGTTTTTGGCGTCGGCGCCGATCTCTCCGACCAAGCTTGGCGCGGCGTATTGCGCCAGTTGCTGGCCAAGGGGCTGGTGGCGGTCGATTTTGAAGGGCATGGCACGCTGATGCTGACCGACGACAGCCGTGCGGTGCTGAAGGGTGAAATCGCCCTGATGCTGCGCCGCGAGGCCGCCCGTTCAGCGCGCAAGGCCAGCACGCGGCGGCAGGCGGCGGTTGATACCGCGCTGGAACCTGAAGAGCAGGAAAGGTTCGAGGCGCTGCGCGCCTGGCGCGCAGCCGTGGCCCGTGAACACGGCGTGCCCGCCTACGTTATCTTTCACGATGCCACCCTGCGCGAAGTGGCGCGCCGCAACCCGCAATCGCTGGAAGAACTTGCGCACGTACATGGCGTGGGCGTGCGCAAGCTGGAAGCCTATGGCGAAGCACTGCTGGAGTGCGTCGCCGAGGTCTGAGCACGCGCCAAAGCGCGGGCCTCGTCCTGCAGGGCGAGCTCAAGCGAGGCCGGAGTTCTTCACTAGCTGTTCAGGAATTTGTGCAGACCGAACCATTTGCGTTCGGCGCGGAGGGCTTCTTTTTCTTTGGCTTCTGCGTAGGCTTTTTTGCGTGCTTCAGCCTCTTGTTCCTCGACCCGGCGCTCGGACTCCGCACGCAGGCAGGCTTTTTCTTTTAGAGCACTGCGTTCGTCGGCCGCGCGTTGGTAGGCAAGGTGTTCTTCGCGGAGCTTGGCGTCTGCACGAGCTTGTTTCTTGACTTCTTCTTCAAGAATCTGATCGCGAATCTGTTCGTTATCGGCATGGCGCTGAATCGAGTTGAGCAGCGAGGGGTCGAGATTGTTGTCGAACTCGCTTTGGCCTGAAAAAAGGGCGTCGCGCAGGCTGTCCATTTCGTGGAAAACCAGCTGGGGATCTTTACCCAGCGCTTTTCCATAGCGTTCCGCGATTTCTTTCCAGAGCGAGTTGTAGATTGCCATCTGGGCGAGCATGGCATCGAGCTCTTCATACCGCAGTTTGAATAC
>JAAZDZ010000134.1 GCA_012512545.1 Alcaligenaceae bacterium
GGATACAACAATCATTCTTATCCTTCTACAGGATGGCGTGATGAACGGGGCCATCTACGCGCTGCTCGGGCTGGCGCTGGTGCTGGTGTTCCTCGTGACACGCATCATTTTCATTCCTCAGGGTGAATTCGTCGCTTTTGGTGCGCTCACCCTGGCTTTCATGGTGGATGGCAGAACGCCGGGCACCGCACCCATGCTGCTGATTCTGGGCGCCCTGGTGTTTCTGAGCGAGCTGGTATCGGCATGGCGCACCGGGCAGCGGGAAAACCTGGCGCGCACCGCAGCCTGGACACTGGGTTTACCTATTGCCTTGTATCTGCTGGCTCCCTATGTGGTGGGCAAGGACACCCCGCTGTGGCTGAGCGTGCTGTTCTCGCTGGCGCTGGTCATTCCCATGGGGCCTATGCTGTATCGCCTGGTGTATCAGCCTGTGGCGGAAGCCAGTGTGCTGGTCCTGCTGATCATCTCGGTGGCGCTGCACTTTGCCATGACGGGGCTGGCCCTGGCCTTCTTCGGCGCTGAAGGCTGGCGCACGCCGCCCTTTGTTGAAGGGCAGGTGGACATGGGGCCGGTAAGCTGGTCGGCGCAAACCTTCTTCGTGCTGGGCACCTGCGTGGTGCTGATCACCGCCTTGTGGCTGTTCTTTGGCCGCACTCTGCATGGCAAGGCGTTGCGCGCCACCGCCGTCAACCGGCGTGGCGCCCGTCTGATGGGCATCAGCACGAATATGTCAGGCAGCCTGACATTCACATTGGCGGCTGCCATCGGCGCGCTGTCGGGCATGCTGATCGCGCCCGTCACCACCATCTATTACGACACCGGCTTTCTGATTGGCCTGAAGGGCTTTGTAGCGGGCATTTTTGGCGGCCTGCTCAGCTACCCCATCGCCGCCGCAGGCGCCATGGGGGTCGGCGTGCTGGAATCATTCTCATCCTTCTGGGCCAGCGCCTGGAAGGAAGTCATCGTCTTCACGCTGATCATTCCGGTATTGCTGTGGCGCTCCTTTGGTTCCAAACATATTGATGACGAGGCTTGAGCGATGAACCGCAGACTGTTATTCATTGTCGTCGCGGCGATTGCTTTGCTGCCGATGCTGCCGGTGACGCCGGCATTCTGGATCACTCATCTGAACTATGTGGGGTTGGCCAGCCTGGTGGTGCTGGGCCTGGTGCTCATGACGGGGGTAAGCGGCCTGACATCTTTCGGCCAGGCTGCGTTTGTGGGCATGGGCGCCTACGCCACGGCCTGGCTGACCACCGCCCTGGACTGGTCGCCCTGGCTGGCATTGCCCGCAGCGCTGGGGGTGACGTTCATCGCCGCCTACGCCTTGGGCGCGATCACATTGCGGCTTTCAGGCCACTTTCTGTCGCTGGGCACCCTGGCCTGGGGGCTGTCCCTGTATTACGTGTTCGGCAATATGGCTTTTCTGGGCCAGCACGATGGCATCGCAGGCATTCAGCCCCTGGAATTCTTCGGTATTTCGCTGGCAGACGGGCGCAACATCTATTACCTGATCTGGGCGTGCGTGCTGCTGGGCCTGTGGGGCACGCGCAATCTGCTGGACTCGCGCCCGGGCCGTGCGATCCGCGCGCTCAGAAGCGGGCAGGACATGGCGGAATCGTTCGGCGTGGACACTGCACGCTACAAAACCATCGTCTTTGTTTACGCGGCCTTGCTGGCCTGCCTGTCGGGCTGGCTCTACGCCCATATGCAACGGGCCGTCAGCCCCAGCCCCTTTGGCTTGAACTACGGTATTGAATACCTGTTCATGGCGGTCGTGGGGGGCGCCAGCAGTGTTTGGGGCGCGGTGGTGGGTGCTGCGCTCATCCTCACTTTGAAAGACCAGCTGCAGAACGTTCTGCCCGTAATTTTCGGCAGCAATACCAACTTCGAACTGATTGTCTTCGGGGTGCTGATGATACTGGTCTTGCAGTATGCGCGCGGCGGCGTGTTTCCGATTCTGGCGCATGGCTGGCAGCGCATTCGCGGCAGGGGCCACGAGCGTCAGCGCCCGGCGCCCCCGCAGGCGCCTGCGCTGGCTCAGCGGCCTCGCCCCGAAGCGGGCGCTGTGGTGCTGGAGGTCGATGCCCTGCGCAAGGAGTTCGGCGGACTGGTGGCGGTGAATGATGTCAGCTTCAGGCTGCGGGGTGGCGAAATCATGGGTCTGATCGGCCCCAATGGCGCAGGCAAGAGCACCACCTTCAACCTGATTACCGGCGTCTATAAGCCCACCAGTGGCAGCGTGCGCTTCATGAATGAGCGGCTGGATACTTTGCCCGCGCGCGAGATTTCCCGGCTGGGCGTGGGTCGCACGTTTCAGCATGTGCAGCTTCTGCCCACCATGACGGTGCTTGAAAACGTTGCACTGGGAGCGCATTTGCGGCGCAAGGTGGGGGTGGTGGCGGCGGCCTTGCATGCCGAACGCGCCATCGAGGCGGAAATCCTGCACGAAGCAGCGGTTCAGCTTGAGCGCGTGGGCCTGGGCGACTATCTCTACGAACAGGCTGGTAATCTCGCTCTGGGCCAGCAGCGCATTCTGGAAATCGCCCGGGCGCTGGCTTCCGACCCGGTTCTACTGCTGCTTGATGAGCCGGCCGCCGGGCTGCGCTACAAGGAAAAGCAGGAACTCGCCGCAGTGCTCGATCAGTTGCGCCAGGAAGGCATGAGCATTCTGCTGGTTGAACACGATATGGATTTTGTGATGAGCCTGACCGACCACATCGTGGTGATGGATTTCGGCACCAAAATCGCTGAAGGCACGCCTGAAGAGATCCAGGTGCATCCGGCCGTGCTGGAAGCCTATCTGGGCGGCATAGATGAAGACCTCGACATCCCGCCCGGCGCTGCTGCGCCGCAACAGCCGTCTGCGCACCAGGGGCTGGAAACTCCTGCCACGGCAACAGGGAGCTCAGCATGAATAGCAAGAACACTCCCCAAGAACCGATTCTGAAGGTCGCAGGGCTGTCGGCGCGCTACGGCAAGGTAACGGCGGTCAGTGATGTCAGCGTCGTGGTGAAAAGCAGCAGCATTGTCACCGTCATCGGCGCCAATGGAGCGGGCAAGTCCACCTTGCTGAATTCCCTGATGGGCGCATTGCCGCTTTCAGGCAGCAGCAACGGCTCCATTGAATACCTGGGTGCGGAAATCAGCGGCTGGCAGGTTGAGCGGCGGGTAGATGGCGGCATCTCGCTGGTGCCCGAACGCCGCGAACTATTCGGCAGCATGACGGTTGAAGACAATCTGCTGCTGGGCGGCTTTCGCTTGCACAGGGCGGGCAAAAAGGGCTGGAGGGCAACCATGGACGAAGTCTATGAGCTGTTTCCACGCCTGAAAGAGCGTCGCACCCAATATGCGGGCACGCTGTCTGGCGGCGAACGGCAGATGCTGGCCGTGGGGCGCGCCCTGATGGCCCAGCCGCAGCTGCTCATGCTGGACGAGCCCAGCCTGGGCCTGGCACCGCGCATTGTGCGCGAAATCTTCCACATCATCGGCCGCCTGCGCAGCACCGGGGTGGCCATTCTGCTGGTAGAACAGAACGCCCGCGCAGCACTGCAGGTAGCCGATTACGGCTATGTGCTGGAA
>JAAZDZ010000135.1 GCA_012512545.1 Alcaligenaceae bacterium
CTTTCCGGCATCAATGGCGTAACGCAAATCGTGGCCCGGGCGATCTGTGACAAACGTGATCAGGTCTTCGTAGCGCGCCAGGCCCCGGGGTTTTTCAGGACGCAGCACTTCCAGCAAGGCGCAGATGGCACGCACCACCTCGATATTGCGTTTTTCGTTGTGCCCGCCGATGTTGTAGGTTTCGCCGACTTTTCCTTCTTTCAGAACCAGGCACAGGGCGCGGGCGTGATCTTCCACATAGAGCCAGTCGCGAATCTGATCACCCTTGCCGTATATCGGCAGCGGCTTGCCTTCAAGCGCATTCAGAATAACCAGTGGAATCAGCTTTTCAGGAAAGTGATAGGGGCCGTAGTTGTTTGAGCAATTCGTGACCAGAGTGGGCAGCCCGAAGGTGCGCCGCCAGGCCCGCACCAGGTGATCGGAGCTGGCCTTGCTGGCTGAGTACGGCGAACTGGGCGCGTAAGGCGTGGTTTCCAGGAAGAGGTCTTCGGGGCCTTCCAGGTCGCCATAGACTTCATCGGTGGAAATATGATGAAAGCGGAAGGCATCACGTTCGCCTTCCGGCAGCCCGCGCCAGTATTCGCGCGCGGCTTCCAGCAGAACATAGGTGCCGACAATGTTGGTCTGGATGAATGCGGCGGGGCCGTCTATGGAACGGTCCACATGCGATTCGGCCGCCAGGTGCATGACAGCCTGCGGCTGGTGTTCACGAAACACCCTTGCAACTTCGGCGGCATCGCAGATATCGACCTTTTCGAACACATGACGCGGGTGGCTGGCCACGCTGGCAAGCGATTCCAGATTGCCCGCATAGGTGAGTTTATCGAGGTTGATGACTGTGTCGGAGGTATTCTGGACAAGATGGCGGACAACGGCTGAACCTATGAAGCCCGCGCCGCCCGTGACAAGTATCTTCATGCTATGCGGAAAAAAGAAAATTCAAGAAAAGAAGATAGCACGTTTGGCGCCTGACATTGCTCCACCTCTCCCCTGTATATCCATCGAGGAAAACCCTAGTCATTCGCATTCAAACATGTTACAATGCCAGAGTTATTCAGGCTGGTGCCTTGATTTTCTGCCGCAAGCCCCATCATCCGCGCGGCAGCCCGGCAGTTTCCAACGCGCAATTCAGTCAGCCACCTCCGGCTTCGCGCACTTCTGTACACGCCCTTGTGGCGCAGCAATAAAGCCTCTTACAGGCTGTCCCGGCACCCGCCCCGATCCGTTCTCAGAACGCATCACCACGACACTCCGGCCAGACAGGCCATGGGTGTTGACGCTCCAGCCGCTCACACGCGGTCATGGAATCTTGTCCGATTCACACAAGGAGAACACATGGCTAAAGAAGATCTCATCGAAATGGGTGGTCTCGTAACCGAAGTGCTGCCCGATTCCCGTTTCCGCGTCACCCTCGATAACGGTCACCCCGTCATCGCCTACACCGGTGGCAAAATGCGCAAGCATCACATCCGCATTCTGGCGGGTGACAAGGTTTCCCTCGAAATGTCGCCCTACGATCTCGGCAAGGCACGCATCACGTATCGCCACCTGACGGGCCGCCCGACTGGCGCTTCCGCCCAGCGTCGCCGCCGCTGATTCCCCGCCGCGACAGGGCGCGGCATTACAATTGCCCTCAGATCGCCTCGCATCTGGAGCAAGTGTGAAATACCCTACACAAGATACCCCCACGAGCGGCGCTTTGCCCGCTCGCTTGACCGCCCTGCCGGAATGGGCAGAATTCGAGCATGCGGCCCGACTCGCGAAAATAGATCCATCCCGGCTTGCGGTCATCAATTCCGCAGGCATTGAGCTGGACATCAGCGGGCAATATGCCTCGCCAGCCCTTGAGCAGGCGGGCGCAGCCCTGCTGGAAGCCCGCGACTTCAATGCGCAGCGCGATCTGCTGCTGGAGGGCGGCGTTGTCAATGTCACCGAAAACCGCGCCGCCTGGCATACTGCCTTGCGCGCACCCGCCGCGCAGGCCGAGATCGCCGCAGAACGGCAACGGCTTTTCGAATTCATCCACACTGCCGATTCTCAACGGCAATGGCGCAATATTGTTCACATCGGCATTGGCGGCAGCGACTGGGGGGTACGCCTGGCTGTCGCTGCTTTCGGCTATGCGGGCACCTGGCGCAACGTCCATTTTGTTGCCAACATTGACGGCCATGCCATTCAGGGCGGCCTGGCAGGCTTCGACCCTCATGACACGCTGATCGTCATGGCGTCCAAATCCTTCACTACTGCCGAAACCATGGAAAACGGCCAGCGGGCGCTGGAATGGCTGCAGGCAGCGGGGGTGGCCGAGCCCTACAAGCAGGTCGTCGCCATCACGGCCCGGCCTGAAATCGCGCTGAGCTGGGGCATACCCGAAGCGCATATTTTCAAGTTGTGGGACTGGGTCGGCGGGCGCTTCTCGCTGTGGTCGGCTGTCAGCCTGACAACCGCCCTGGCCGTCAGCGCCGATGTCATCGCCGGCATGCAGATGGGCGCCGCAGCCATGGACAAGCATTTTGCCGAAGCGCCAATCACTGAGAACGCTCCAGTGCAAATGGCTTTATCCGGCATTGTGAATCGCAGTGTCCTGGGCTACGGTTCGTTGAACGTCGCCCCGTATGATTTCCGGCTGGCCAATCTGGTGCCCTACATTCAACAGCTTGAAATGGAATCTTTGGGCAAGTCGGTGGATTTGAACGGCGCGCCGGTGGATATACCCACCGGCCCGGCGATCTGGGGCATGCCGGGCACCGATGCCCAGCACACGTTCTTTCAGTGGCTGCATCAGGGCAGCGATGGCGCGCCCGTGGATTTCATCGTGGCTGCGCATGCGGACCACGGCTGGCCGCATCATCACCGCATTCTTCTGGCCAACTGTCTGGCCCAGCGGCAGGCCCTGCTGCAGGGCAAGTCGTACGATGCCGCTCTGGAACAATGCCTGGAATCCGGCATGCCGCAGGAACATGCCCAATGGCTGGCCCACCACCGCGTCTATGGCGGCGGGCGGCCTTCCAACCTGATTGTGCTGCCTCGCCTTTCACCCTACACCCTGGGCGCCCTGCTGGCCCTGTATGAACATAAAGTCTTTGTGCAGGGGGTGATCTGGGGTATCAACCCCTTTGACCAATGGGGGGTGGAATACGGCAAGCATCTGGCCAGCGGCCTGGCGCAGGAACTCAATAGCGCCAGACCGCCCAGCCCGCATCATGATGCTTCAACCCGCCATTGGGTCGAGCGCCTCAAAGGCCCATGCACAGATACTTGACGACCATGTAGTCGTCCAGGCCGTAGCGCGAGCCTTCACGCCCCAGGCCAGACTGCTTCACACCGCCAAATGGCGCTGCTTCGTTGGACAGAATGCCGGTGTTGATGCCCACCATGCCGTATTCCAGCGCCTCGGCCACCCGCCAGACACGGCCGATATCGCGGCTGTAGAAGTACGCTGCCAGGCCGAACTCGGTATCGTTGGCCATGGAAACCACTTCCTCATCGCTGCCAAACCGGAACAGCGGCGCCAGCGGGCCGAACGTTTCTTCCTTGGCCACACGCATGGCGGGCGTCATGTTGATCAGAACGGTGGGTTCGAAGAAGCGGCCACCCAGTTCGTGTACCCGCCCGCCCGCCAGCACCTGCGCGCCTTGTTACAGGGCATCGTCGATGTGTTCCTGTACTTTTCTGACGGCATGTTCGTCGATCAGAGGGCCAAGCGTGACGCCTTCCTGCGTGCCGTCGCCCACCTGCAGCCTGCTGACAGCCGCCACGAATTTTTCGGCAAAAACATCGTAGACCTTGTCGTGCACATAAATGCGGTTGGCGCATACGCAGGTCTGGCCGCTATTGCGGTACTTGCTGGCAATCGCGCCTTCAACGGCGGCATCGAGATCGGCATCCTCAAACACGATGAAAGGAGCATTGCCGCCCAATTCCATCGACACCTTTTTGATGGTGGAGGCGGTTTGTTCCATCAGCAGACGGCCGATTTCCGTGGAACCCGTAAAGCTCAGCTTGCGCACCAGATCGTTGCTGGTCATTTCGCCGCCAATAGCCGAGGC
>JAAZDZ010000136.1 GCA_012512545.1 Alcaligenaceae bacterium
GCGGTTCGAGCGCAGCCCTCGTTCGAGCATTCCGTAGTCCGCGCAGCATCCTGTCAGGTAGGCTGAGATTCGCCGAACCGTAGTTTCTGACCAGCGTTTGATGGTCTTGCCGTCATCAATGCCGCGTTCGACAAAGGTGCGAGCATCATCGTTTGTGATCTGTGTGTAACCGCCAGCGTAACGCGCCCAGTAAACCTGACGCACGAAGTCTCCGAGAATCGGGTTAGCTCTGCTAGTAAAGACAAACATGAGCTGCACCAGATCGGCGGTAGATATCGCTGCGGACAGTTGTTTGAGATGAGCGGCGGGTGCACCACCCGCGACGAGATAACGTGGAGCGAAGCATTCGACGACAATGTTACGAAGCCGGCGCGCGGTAACGGTGGGGAATCGCCCAGATTCCAGCGCGACCTGATGCAATTGGTTTGCCGACATACCTGGGGACCACAGGTCGAGCAGCGTCTTGGTCTCGCCGACGAGCCCTAAGCCTGCTTGCAACTGAGTCGTGTAGGGTGCGTGATGAACCACGATTAGCTCACCAGGTACGGATAAGTTTTGGCGTTATGTGTGAACGCGGATAGGTAGGCTGCTGCGATGGCCTGCAGGGTATCGGAGGAGTCGAGATCTTTGATGCTTCCGACCGCCGTTGGCCCTAAGCTGGACAAGCTTTTGGAGGCCGCCAACTTGGCTAAAGTCTCAAGTGCATGCTCTTTATTTTGTGTCGCCTGGCTTGTCAGATCTTCACCTATGCTGCTTTGGACGGTCGCATGCAGGTCTTGCTCCACTTCCTCGGGCAACCGGAACAGATGGTAGCTGCCCACGTTCAAATGCTCGTCGTGCAAACGTCTGGCCGCCTCTAGCACGCCGTGATATTGGGCAAGGCGAGATGATTTAGAAAAAACAGGTTCGAGGAACAGACGGCTCGAAGACTCATAGAACGCGGTTGGCCACCAGGCGTGCTGAGCCCGCTCGCCGAGAAAGCCAACGAGGAGCCTCATTTGCAGCAGGGTAGTCAGGTAGGGTTCCGTCATTTCATTTCTCTTTGTTCGTTGGTTGTGTCGGCGCAGTCCCAGTAGGCAAATGCTTCTGTTGATCAGGCATATGTTGCTCCTGAGCTAGAGTTTTTCGGTTCTGTGTACCCCGGGGCCAGTAAGGCGTTTTTCACGCCATACAATGCCAGGTGGTCCTTCAGCCATAGCCGGTATTCGCTGCCCCGCAGGCTATGGTCAGGTGAACAGTCCACACTCCACTTGCGCAGGGAGTACCCTGCCGTAGCAGCCCTCAGCTGTAGTCGCAAGGAACCGTTGACCATGCCGTAATCCATGTGAGTAATTTCTGGCCTGGGCTGATCAGGGTGTGGCACGAGTTCAAGTTCTACGATGCGCGTCCACTGAATATCGTGTTCAGGATGCTCATGTTCCTGTAGCGGCGACTCTGGCACCGGCTGGGCGGTTTCTATGCGTGTGATGACAAAGTCGCGGAATTCTGCTGTCTTACGGTCGTATGCACGTACGTGCCAGCGCAAGCCCGTATCAAGCAGCGCGAAAGGCACAATTTCCCGCTCGCTTCGGCCATTCTGGATGGAGTGGTACGCGATCTTCAGCGGACATTTTTGGCTGATGGCGCGGGTGACTTGAGCCAGGGTGTCCAGATTGGGTTGGGTCAGCCGTTGGGGCAGGGAGCATGACAGGCCGCTGTTCATACCGACAGGGGCGCTATCCCCAAACCCTTCTGATAGCCAGGTGAGAACACGCGCAGGGGAAAAGTTGAACGCTGGCGTGAAGTTGTTCGTGACTGTATAGACCTTAGAGCTGCGGTCATACTGCATGTTGGCCGGCGCGATGTCTTGGTAAAGCTTAAGGTCGCGCGTGGCCGCCGCCGTTTGCACCCCATACCGCGCGGCCAGATCACGTCGACGCACGCTGCCGAAGAACCATAGTCGTAGTTCTATATAGGCGAGCCGGTCGCGTTGGGCATGTCCGAGGTCGGTTAGCAATGATGTTGGCATTTAATTGGGTGTTGATGTTGCTTAAAACTCGCGAAGTTATATTTTGATACTCGTTGCTGATGCAAGCATAGCATCAAAAAGAGTCGCAATTGCCCTTGTTGCGATGGGCGGAGGATTGTTCTCCGCGAGCCTATCCGTAATTTTGTGGGTGAGGCATATCATAGGGGTTAAAAACCATGGATATGCCAATGAAGAAGAAGCGTACCGTTGCCGCTCAGGCGGCCGCTCGTGGGCCGTTGCCTGATCTGCCCAAGGAACTGCTCGATGAGCTGGTCAAAGGTCCGATGACGCCCAATGAAGTCCAGGATTTGATGTTGGCGTTCAACAAGGCGATCATCGAACGGGCCATGGGTGCGGAGATGAACATGCATCTGGGCTATAGGCCCGGTGAAGCCAAGCCACCTGAGCAAGCCAATGAGCGCAACGGAGCCAGCGGCAAGACGATCATTACGGATCGCGGGCCCGTGCGTGTGGATTTGCCCCGGGATCGCGACGGCAGCTTCGAGCCCATTCTTATCCCGAAGCATGAGCGTCGATTTACCGGCTTTGATGAACGCATCATTGCCATGTATGCACGGGGCATGAGCGTGCGCGAGATCCAGGGTTTTCTGGCCGAGAGCTACGGCACCGAAGTGTCCCCAGATTTCATCAGCTCCGTGACCGACGAAGTGATGGCCGAGGCCATCGCCTGGCAGAGCCGCCCGTTGGAAGCCATGTACCCAGTCGTATTCTTTGATGCGCTGCGAGTCAAGATTCGCAGCGATGGTGTGGTCAGCAACAAGGCGGTCTATCTGGCCCTGGGCATCCAGGCCGATGGCCAGCGCGACGTCCTGGGCTTATGGATCGAGCAGACCGAGGGTGCCAAGTTCTGGCTCAAGGTCTTCAATGAACTGAAGACTCGCGGCGTGCAAGACATCCTGATCGCTGTCGTGGACGGCCTAAAAGGTTTGGCAGAGGCAATCAATACCGCTTACCCGAAGACCGCCGTACAAACCTGCATCGTGCATTTGATCCGCAACAGTCTGGATTACGCTGGCTGGCGAGATCGCAAAGCGGTTGCCCAGGCGCTGCGGCCCATCTATGCCGCCGCCAGCGAGCAAGAGGCCGAAATGGCTTTGCAGGCCGTTGCTCAGGGCCAATGGGGCTCCAAATATCCGACCATCGTGCAGGCTTGGCAACGGGCATGGGAGTACGTGATTCCGTTCTTCGTATTCCCGCCGGAGATCCGACGCGTCATTTACACCACCAACGCCATCGAAAGTCTGAACATGCAATTGCGTAAAATCATCAAAACGCGCGGTCACTTCCCCAACGACGAAGCGGCCATCAAGCTGCTGTGGCTGGCGCTACGCAACGTGCTGAACAAATCCGTGCGCGCTGCCTTCGACTGGAAGTCAGCAATGAATCAATTTGCCATCATGTTCGGCGACCGGTTCACGCAGGCTCGGGGATAAAGTTGTTCAACCGCCTCGCCCACAA
>JAAZDZ010000137.1 GCA_012512545.1 Alcaligenaceae bacterium
GCCGGCATTGCGACGGCGCCCGCGTCGCCGTAGAAGACCTGCGCGGCATTCAGGGCAAACTGGATGTCCAGGGGCCGAACGCCGTCGCCATTCTTAAGAGTGTCTTCGGGCTCGACCTCTCCGACCTTAAGCGTTTCCGCTGGACGCGCGTCGAAAACGAAAGCGAGTCATGGATAGTCAGCCGCACCGGCTACACCGGCGCCGACGGGGTCGAGATCTACCCGCCAGCCGCGTCCATGCGCCGGATCTGGCAGGCACTGACCGCCGCCGGCGCGCGGCCCTGCGGCCTGGGCGCGCGCGACACCCTGCGCCTGGAAGCCGGCATGAATCTCTACGGCAATGAAATGAACCAGGACATCAACCCGCTCATCGCGGCGCTGGGCTGGACCGTCTCTTTCAAGGATGCCGGCCGCAATTTCATTGGTCGCGAAGCCATTGATGGCGCAGCCCCCCAGGAAGGGATGATCGGCCTCAAGCTCAATGAACGCGGCGTCATGCGCACCGGCATGAAAGTGCGCACGGCGCAAGGCGAAGGCGTGGTCACCAGCGGCACCATGTCGCCCACCATGGGCGTGTCCATCGGCATGGCGCGAGTGCCGGTCGGCGCTCAGGCGGGTGAACAGGCCGAAGTCGAAATCCGCGGCAAGTGGGTGGCAGCCGGCATTGTCTCCATGCCGTTCGTGCGTCAAGGTAAAGTGCTGGTGTGATTCCGGCAGTTGAATTCCGTTTTACAACCTGTAGTCCGGCTGTTCATTTAATAACTCAACCGATATTCAAACTTTTCAAGAGGTGTGACATGAGTCTTCCTACCGATCGCAAGTATGCAGCTTCTCATGAATGGGCGCGTCTCGAAGGCGACGTGGTGGTGGTTGGCATCACCGATAACGCACAAGAGCAACTGGGCGACCTGGTATTTGTGGGCGACGTCAATGTTGGTGCTGCGCTGCAGGCGGGCGAAATGGCCGGGGTGGTCGAATCGGTTAAGGCCGCTTCCGATATTTACGCGCCGGTTGCTGGCGAAGTCGTGGAGTTCAACGAGGCGCTGAACGACCAGCCCGACCTGATCAATCAGGCTGCGCACGACACCTGGATTTTCAAGCTCAAGCCTGAAAACCCTGCCGATCTCGACAATCTGCTCGACGCCGCTGGCTACGAGGCATCGCTCTGAACCATGTACTCCAATCTCGATCCCAATACTGAATTCCAGGGCCGTCATATCGGCCCGGTAGCAGACGACCGGGCGCGCATGCTTGAAGCCATTGGCGCGCCTTCGCTGTCTGCACTCATTCACGACATCGTTCCCGCCAGCATTCTTGATGAGTCCCCGCTCGATGTTCCCGGCCCGTTCTCGGAACACGACGCGCTGGCGCGCCTGAAGGCCATTGCGGGGCGCAACGAAATCTACCGCAACTACATTGGCCAGGGCTATTACGGCACCCACGTGCCCAATGTGATTCTGCGCAACATTCTGGAAAACCCCGCCTGGTACACCGCCTACACGCCTTACCAGCCGGAAATTTCTCAGGGGCGCCTGGAAGCGCTGCTGAATTTCCAGACCATGGTGGCAGATCTCACCGGGCTGGATATCGCCAATGCGTCGCTGCTGGATGAAGGCACAGCTGCCGCCGAAGCCATGACGCTCGCGCGTCGCGGTTCGCGCTCCAGGTCCAATGTGTTCTTTGTCTCTGAACACTGTCATCCGCAAACCCTTGAGGTGTTGCGTACCCGGGCCGAGCCCATGGGCCTGGAACTGGTCATTGGCGACGAATCCCAAGGCTTGCCGGAATGCTTCGGTATGCTGCTGCAATACCCGCAGACCCTGGGTTCCATTCAGGATTACCGCGCCCTGGTCGAAGCCGCTCATGCCCAAGGCGCTCTGGTGGCTGTGGCAACCGATCTCCTGGCGCTGGCGGTGCTTACGCCGCCGGGCGAGTGGGGCGCCGATATCGCGGTGGGAACGGCCCAGCGCTTTGGCGTGCCGCTGGGTTTTGGCGGCCCGCATGCAGGCTTCATGGCGTGTCGCGATGCCTACAAGCGCAATCTGCCGGGCCGCCTGGTCGGCGTTTCGCGCGATGCGCAAGGGGCGCCTGCACTGCGTCTGGCGCTGCAGACCCGCGAACAGCATATCCGCCGCGAAAAAGCCACATCCAATATCTGCACGGCGCAGGTGCTGCTGGCCGTCATGGCCGCCATGTATGCTGTATGGCATGGGCCGCAAGGGCTGCAACGCATTGCCCGGCGCGTGGCAGGTCACACAGGTCGCCTGCATGCGGCTCTGGGCAGTCTGGGCCTGAAGGTGCGCAATGACAGCTATTTCGACACGCTGTGCATTGAAACCGGCGAACATACCGAAGCAATCCTTGCCGCTGCCCGTCAGGCGCGCATCAATCTGCGTGTGGTCGGCGCCAGCACATTGGCGGTATCGCTGGACGAAACAGTCATGCTGAAAGACGTGCATGCCCTGGTGAATGTGTTCGCGGGCGCTTTGGGCAAACAGGCGGTAAGCGCCGAATCCCTTGAAGCGGATGCGGGCAACGGCCTGCCTGCCGCACTGCTGCGCAGCAGCGAGCCCCTGCCGCACCCGATCTTTTCGCGTATCCGCTCTGAAACCGACATGCTGCGCTACCTGCGTGGCCTGGCCGATAAGGATCTCGCGCTTGATCGCACCATGATTCCGCTGGGCTCATGCACCATGAAACTCAATGCCACGGCTGAGATGATTCCCATCACCTGGCCTGAGTTCACACAGATTCACCCCTTCGCGCCCGTCGATCAGGCGCAGGGCTACCATCAACTGGTGAAAGAGCTTTCCGCGGCTTTGTGTGCCATCACCGGCTACGATGCCATCAGCCTGCAGCCCAATTCCGGCGCTCAGGGCGAGTACGCCGGCTTGCTGGCCATCCGTGCCTATCACCGCGCAAACGGCCAGCATCAGCGCGATATCTGCCTGATCCCGGCGTCCGCGCACGGCACCAATCCGGCTTCGGCGCAGATGGCGGGCATGGAAGTGGTAGTCGTGGCTTCCGATGACAACGGCAACGTCGATGTCGAAGACCTGCAGCGCCGTATCGACCAAGTGGGCGACCGCCTGGCCGCCCTGATGATCACCTACCCGTCCACGCACGGCGTGTTCGAACTGGCCATCACCGATATCTGCGAGCGCGTCCACGCCGCCGGC
>JAAZDZ010000019.1 GCA_012512545.1 Alcaligenaceae bacterium
CAAGTGCTGGGGCAGCGCCATAAGGACATCAAGAACGGCCTGACCACGCCTCCCAAGCCCACCCTTGCCAACCTGATCAATCTGGCCACCAAACCACGCTGGTGCCTGAACATGCTGGGTACCCAGCGCCGCAGCTTCGGCAATATTGTTGGTCATGCCAAGAATGTTACCGATGTCTCGTCGCTGTCTTCCTGGACGGCCGAACAATTCGACCCCAGCCTGAGCTGGGCCGATCTGGAATGGATCAAAAAACGCTGGGGCGGAAAGCTGGTGCTGAAGGGCATCATGGAACCTGAAGACGCCCGCCTGGCGGTGGAATCCGGCGCCGATGCCATCATTATTTCCAACCATGGTGGCCGTCAGCTGGATGGCGCCCCCTCTTCGATCTCGGCCCTGCCCAGGGTTGTGCATGCCGTGGGCAACGATATCGAAGTCTGGGTGGATGGCGGCATCCGTTCGGGCCAGGATGTCCTGCGCGCCACCGCACTGGGCGCCAAAGGCACGATGATAGGCCGCGCCTTTCTGTATGCGCTGGGCGCCATGGGCGAGCCCGGCGTGCAGCGCTGCCTGGAAATCATTGCCAAGGAACTCGATGTCTCCATGGCCTTCTGCGGCCGCACGGATATCCAGCAGGTGGACCGTTCCATTCTGCTGAATGGCGATATCTTCGACTGAACCCGAGGCTGATTAATCCAGCGGTTGGATGAGTTCCATCGTCAGGCGGGCGCGAGCCGGTGCGGCTTCACGCAGCGGCTCGACCGCCTGCATGGTGCTCAGGCAGCGGTGGGCCAGGCGCTGATACATGCGCGTGCCGTAATGCTTGCGGGCAATGCGCTCGTCGGTCAGTTCTCTCTGTATGGTGGCGGGCGCGCCCGTCACCAGGCTGCGAGGCGGTATTTCCATGCCCACCTTCACAAAAGCCATGGCGCCAATAATGCTGCCTTCACCCACAACCGCGCCATCCATCACCACGGCATTCATGCCCACCAGCACATTGCGGCCAATGTGACAGCCATGCAACACGGCGGCGTGGCCGATATGGCCGTCTTCCTCGACAACGGTATCCTGTCTGCAAGTGCCGTGAATCACGCAGGAATCCTGGACATTGCTGCCCGCTTTCATGATGATGCGGCCAAAGTCGCCACGCAGGGAGGCCAGCGGGCCGACATACACGCCCGGCCCGATGATGACATCGCCAATCAGCACGGCGGTGGGGTGCACAAAAGCCGTGGGGTCAACCACGGGTGTAATGCCATCTATGGCATAGACCTTCAGCATGAAAGTGTCTCCAGTTCTATAAGAGAATTATGGTTCGGCGGGCAGCCAGGCGGGGCGCGGAGAATCCAGGCGCGTCGTCGCTCCCGGCACGTTCGGGAAGCGGCCCGAGCCCGACTGCCAGTCGTGATAAGCCTGGTTGATGTATTCGCGGCTGTGGGCAACAAAGTTCCACCACATGCTGATGGTGCCGGGAAAAGGTTCGCCCCCCACCAGCAGGCAGCGCGCGCCCGCAGAAAATGAAACATCGAGTGTTTCGCCGCCCGGTTCGAGATACACGAACTGGCCATCGCTAATATCTACATTGTTTATACTAGCAGAGCCCTGCAAAGGCAACAGGCCGTATTCAAAACCGGGGCGCAATGGCAGCATCACCCGGCCTGCCTCAGGGGCATGGAAATCCAGGCCCACCAGCGGCGTGTACACGCGGGTTGGCGCCCGCTGCCCTTCGAACTCTCCCACCAGCAAGGTGAATTCAATATTATTGCGCGACCATCGGGGCAGCTCGGCGTAATGTTCGAAAGCGGGCTCGATGTCGGCATGTTCATGAGGCAGCGCAATCCACAGCTGCGCCGCATGCAGGCGTTCTCCCTGCAGCGAATCCTCGGTGTGGGCAATCCCCCGCCCTGCTGTCATGAGGTTGACCTCGCCGGGCCGGACGATCTGATCTGAGCCCAGGCTGTCGCGGTGCAGGATCTCGCCTTCCATCATCCAGGTGAAGGTCTGCAGACAGGTATGCGGGTGGGCTTCCACATGCATGCCGATGTTGCCGCGCAATTCCACCGGCCCCAGGTGATCAAGAAAGCACCAGGCGCCGATCAGGCGGCGTTCGCGCGTGGGCAAGGCCCGCCCCACGGTGAACCCTGCTCCCAGTTCCGCCTTGCGTAAGTCGATGAATTGCATGACCTGCCTCCAGAATGTTCAGATAAAGCCCACCAGCCGCAGGCACAAGGGCACCAGCACCGCAGTCAACAGCCCGGCCAGCCCCATGGCCAGCCCGGCGAACGCGCCCATTTCCTGGCCTCCCTGCATCGCCCGCGCCGTGCCGATGCCATGCGCCACCACCCCCAGTGTGAAGCCGGCGACATGGGCTTCGCGGATGCGCATCAGCGCAAGCAGAGGCTGGGTAATGGCGCCGCCAAGAATGCCGGTCAGCATCACCATGGCGGAAGTCAGCGACACTACGCCCCCCAGTTTTTCGGTCAGGCCAATGGCAATTGGCATGGTAACGGATTTGGCAGCCATGGAAATGACCGTCGCCTGCGAAGCCCCAAGCAGCCCGGCCAGCGCCATGGCGAACGCCACCGCCACAGCCGAACCGATGAGCGCCCCGGCCAGCAGCGCCAGCCAATCGCGCCGCAACCGCGCCAGTTGATGATACAGAGGAACAGCCAGGGCCACCGTAGCAGGCCCGAGCAGAATATGTATGTAGCGCCC
>JAAZDZ010000138.1 GCA_012512545.1 Alcaligenaceae bacterium
CGGCGCGGCCAGCCACACGTTTATCAGGCGCTGGTCGCCAACAGCCGCAAGGGTTACTGGCCTGCCGGTGCGCTGGTCGAAGGCGATGCGTCCACCGGCAAGTGGCAGCCCCTGGCACCTGTAGCGTCCAACCAATGCACGGTATTCCCACACGGCGGTGCGTTACCGCAAGCACAACAAGGCGATTACGCCTGGGCATTGTGGCGACCCTATAGCTGCTGCCAGCAGCGCGGTCAGACCTTTCTGGGCAGCACGGAATTCTGATAAATGGGAAATGGGAGATCGACCATGCAGGACATTCAAAAATGGGGGCTGGGGCTATGCGTGGCCTTCAGCCTAAACATGCCCCTCGCTGCCCAAACCCAACTCCTGGGCGGCGGCATGGAATATTCCGGCAGCGTCATTGGCGACGACGTGCTCTACAGCATCGGCGGCGGCAATGCGGTGTCCATGGGCAATGCGTCTGGTATGCGCTCGCTGGGCGTGGGCATGGGCTGGAACAGCAACCTGATCTGTGGCGACCTGAGCCTGACCACCACTTTGCAGAACCAGTTGAACGGCGTCACCAATGGCTTTAAGTCCATCATGAGCAACGTCATTCAGAACGCCACCAGTGCGGTCGCGTCTTTGCCTGCGCTGATTATCCAGCGGGCCGACCCTGGGCTTTACAACCTGCTGACCAACGGCGTTTTGCAGGCGCGGCTGGATTTTGACCGTTCCAAAATGACTTGCCGGGCGATGGCCAACCGCATGGCCGACATGGCCGGTGCGCAAACCGGCTGGGGGCAGTTGGCCGAAGGCATGGCGCTTAAAACCGCTGTCGGCAGCCAGGATGCCGTCGCCGCCATCGAACAGGCGGAATCCAGCAGGGGCAATGAAGGGGTACCCTGGGTGGGCGGCGACAATGCCGGGGGTTCCGGCCAGCAGCCGGTTAAAGTCGTCAGCGATGTGACGCGGGCGGGCTACAACTTGGTCAACGGGCGCGAAGTGACCGACGACACGGCGATCTCCGCGTCCGACTGCGGCAGCCTGAGCTGCCAGACCTGGGGTTCGCCTGATGAAGCCGCCGATTGGGCGGTGCGCGTCCTCGGTGAACAGGAACAGCGCACCTGCGAACACTGCACCAAAACCCAGACCGTACCCGGCGTGGGCCTGTCGCCGCTGATTCAGGAAGAATACGACGCCAAGCTGCAAATCTTGCAGGACTTGTTACGTGGCACGGAACCCACCACCTTTGAGAACCTGCAAGCGGCAGGCAGCGCATCCTTGCCGGTGACGCGGGGCGTGATCGAAGCCTTGCGCGATGAACCCGACCAGGACATTCTGGCCCGCCGTCTGGCATCCGAAGTGGCGCTGGCCAGCGTGCTGGAAAAAGCCTTGCTCTTGCAGCGCACCTTGCTGACCGGCAAGAAAGAACCCAATGTCGCGGCCAACGAATTGGCGCAAACCGCCGTGGACTCGGAAAGCGATGCGCTGTCCCGCGAAATCGACAATCTCAAGACGGAACTGGCACTGCGCCGCGACTTGGCGGCCAATTCGCCCATGGCCATTATTGAACGCCATCAGGCGCGGTCAGCCGGTTCACGCGGTATCTACCAAGGTGATCCAACCCGAGATCGGCTGCGGCAGATACAGCAAGGCAGCGAAGCCGAAGGTGTCGAACCATGAGGGCGCTGTGGCAGCGGTGGGCGGGCTGGAAGTGGCTGGTGCTGGCCTTGGTCTGGCTGGTCGTGCTGGTGCTGATTATGGCGGTTTTGCCAGCGCTTAACCCGCGTCTGATCGAACAGGCCGCGCACTGGCAACCCTGGGTGCAGCGCCACGCGGTCGGTTTTCTGGTGTGGCGGCTGATGCTGTATGGCGGCATTGCCTGGGGCTGGTGGCGGCTGCGCGGGCGCTTGCTGGAACAAGACACACTCGACCCGGATACCCGTCAACGCCTGCGCCGCGCCCAATGGTCGGCAGTCTTGGCCTTGGCGCTGCTGGAAACCAGCCTGTTGCCGGGGCCATCTTCCTGGGGGGCGCAGCCATGAAGCTGTTGACATCCGATTACCTGGAATACTACCTGACGCTGGTGGCCTGGATAGTGAACAACGGCATCTGGCAAGTGCTGGTGGCGTCGGGCGTTTTCGCCTTGCCGTTTGCCGCCATCGTCTTGCAGGAGTGGTTGCGGGCGCGTACCGAAGGCGCTGACGAAGGCAACAAGGGCGTGTTGTCGGCGCTGCGTATCGAGAACCGCGTCTGGGCGGCGATTGTGGTCATCATGTTTGCCGGTATCCCGTTCATCAACGTGAATCTGTCCACCATCCAGTTCGACCGCTCGCGCTCGGTGCAATGCCAGGTCAACGTGCCCGAACCCGCCGACACCGGCTGGGGCCAGTCCTTCACCTCCTTGAACGACCAAAGCGCCAAAGTGCCGGTCTGGTGGTTCTTCATGCACGGGCTGTCCAAGGCCATCACCGGCGCGGCCGTCGCCGCCATTCCCTGCGGCACAGACTTGCGGCAGATGCGTATGGAGATTGACGCCACCCGCATCGACGACCCTGTTCTGGCTCAGGAAGTGGCCGACTTCACCCGCGACTGCTATGGCCCGGCCCGGGCGCGAATGTTCATGAATCGCCCGACGCTCACCGAAGACCAGAGGGCCGATGTGACATGGATAGGTTCCCACACCTTTGTGGGGGTGCCGGGCTATTACGACAGCTATCGTTCCAGCGCCCCGCGTGATGACTGGCCCTATGACGACACCCGTGATGCCGGGCTGGCCCAAGTGCCTAGCGGCGGGGGCTACCCCACTTGCGTCCAGTGGTGGACGGACAGCGGCCACGGCTTGCGCCAGCGCCTGTTGCAGCAAGTCAGCCCCGATCTGCTCGACCGCATGGCGACCTGGACAGGCTTCATGGGCCGCAGCGACATGGAAGACAGCCTGATTCGTGCGCTGGCCGCGCCGCGCCAGCAGGCCATGAACCGGGGCCAAGTCTATACCGACTACGGCGGGCAGATTGGCGGCAGTGTGCCCAACACCGTGGCCGATGCCGCCGCAAGCCTGGGGCAGTCCGTGGGCGCGATAGGCTTTTTTCCAGCCATGGATGTCGTGCGCCAAGCGCTGCCCATGGTGCTGTCCTTCCTGAAGATGGCGCTGACCATCAGCCTGCCGCTGGTGCTGTTGATCGGCACCTATGACCTGAAAGTGCTGATGACCCTCAGCAGTGTGCAGTTCGCGCTGTTCTTTGTGGATTTCTGGTTTCAGCTGGCCCGCTGGCTGGACAGCACCATTCTGAATGCCCTGTATGGATGGGACGCCCCGCACAGCAATTTCAACCCGTTGATGGGCCTGAACAATGCCTTCGCCGACATGCTGCTGAACTTTGTGATGGCGACGATGTTTATTGTGTTGCCGGGGTTTTGGGTGATGGCATTGGCTTGGGCGGGAGTGAGGATGGGAAGCGCCTTGAATGGGCTGACTGCGGGTACGGATGGTGCCAGGGCGGCAGGCGCTCGCGGCGGTCAGGCTTCAATCAAGGTGGCTAAGTAGATGGCAATGCTTAGTCGTCGTGAGAACTTCCGTAATCTACCCGCACACCACCGCGGTACAGCCCATAGCCTTGCATGCCGTCGCGCCATTTGGGCTGTTCCTCTTGCAGCAGATCATCGTTTCGACCCATCCAGGCCGCAGCAACCGCAAACACCACCAGCGCGGCCAGCCACATTGCCGCATACATCAGGACGCCCAGCGCAGCCAATCGCGCCAGCCACAACGTCGCGGTGGCAGCGCCCTGGGGGAAACCTTGGCGCACCAGCTTGGCCCTCATCCAGCCATCGGCGCGCACCAGCCAGCGCCACAAGCGTGCCAGCCCATGGCCGAAGCGTTCTGCCTTGCTGAATGATTGACGAAAACTGGTGCTCATAACGAATCCTTAATGACGCCTTCATTGTAGAGACAAAGATCATGAATGCAAGGTTCAGCTTTCTGGAAAAAAGCGCCCCACAAAAGGAAAAGGCCGTGAAGGGTCAAGGGAATGGACTCAAGGGGAATGGGGCTACCCGGAAAAGGCTCTTAACGGCAAACACCCAACACACCGGAAAACCATGCTGACTTTCTTCCGACGCAAACCGGCTCCTGCCGTCACACCGCCCGATTCATCGGCTGCGGCAGCCATTCCATTCCCAAAAGGCGAACCGCAAAAAGGCTGGCTACTGCCGGCGGCGCCCGAAGTGTTGCTCGCCACACCCCAGCGGCAAAGACTGCTGGCTCAGATATGGCAGCACACGGCAGTCTCCCGGCCACAATTCCAGCGGCTGTACCAGACGCCCATCGAACGCTATGCCGCCCTGGTGCAGCAGTTTCCGGCGTCCGAAGCCCACCACCACGCCTGCCATGGCGGCATGCTCGACCACGGCCTGGAAATCATGCTGTATGCCCTGAAACTGCGGCAATCCCACCTGCTGCCGGTCGGCGTACCGCCCGAAGAACAAGCCGCGCAGTCCGAAGCCTGGACAGCCGCTATCGCCTACGCGGCACTCATGCACGACATCGGCAAAATCGCCGTCGATCTGGAAGTGGAAACCGCTGACGGCCAAGTCTGGCACCCTTGGCATGGGCCGCTGGCTCAAGCCTATCGCTTCCGCTACCGCATCGGGCGCGAACACCGCCTGCACGAAGCCGCCGCCGGGCTGCTATACCACCGCCTGCTGGACTCGGAAGTCTTCGACTGGCTCTGCGGCTACCCCGAACTCTGGGCCGCGTTGCTGCATGCCCTGGCCGGGCAGTACGAACACGCCGGACTACTCGGTGAGCTGGTCATCCAAGCCGACCAAGCATCCGTGGCCAGCGCCCTGGGCGGCGACCCGGCCAAAGCCCTGGCCGCGCCCCGACATGCCTTGCAGCGCAAACTGCTCGATGGCCTGCGCTTCCTGCTGAACAAAGAACTGAAGCTGAACCAGCCCCAGGCATCGGACGGCTGGCTGACCCAGGACACCCTCTGGCTGGTCAGCAAAACCGTGTCCGACAAACTGCGGGCACACCTGTTGTCCCAGGGCATGGACGGCATTCCCTCCAACAACACCGCTGTATTCAATGTCCTGCAAGAACACGGCATCGCCCAGCCCACCCCGGACGGCAAAGCCATCTGGAAAGCCACCATCACCAGCGACAGCGGCTGGACACATGGATTCACACTGCTGCGTCTGGCCCCCGCCTTGATTTGGGGCCAGGATGAAAGACCCGCTGCGTTTGCTGGAACAGTGGTAGTGGAAGCGGTTGAAGGTGGGGAAGATGCGGCGGGGATTGCGCCTGGGGCTGGTGGCGACATGGCTTCTGATCGTAACGGCGGGGCTGCTGGACAGGCTGATGGCGGTGCTGATGGCGCTAGTGGCGGCGGTGCAACCGAGACAGTTTCCAGC
>JAAZDZ010000139.1 GCA_012512545.1 Alcaligenaceae bacterium
GCATAGCGCAGGCCGTAGATCTGCCCGATCAACCCCTGGGTCAGGGGTACGGTTCCCAGCCAGAAAAGCCCCATCCAGGCGGCAAACAAGTAGGTGACCATGGGTGAGGGCGGCAGGGAGATCAGAAACAGAATGCCGAAGGCACGCAGAAAATATACCCAGGCCAGCAGGGCTTTTTTGCTGTAACGCCCGCCCAGGGTGCCCGCGTAATAGCAGCCTGCCACGTTGAACAGGCCGATGAGAGCGATGGCGGTTGCGCCGTTGGTGGCTGACAGGCCGCCATCCATCAGATAGGCCGGCAGGTGCTATGTGATAAAGGCAGTGTGGAAGCCGCAGACGGCATAGCTCCAGAACAGAAAATGAAAGGACTTGTGCGTCAGAGCCTGGCGTACCGCGCTGCTGAGCGACTGATTACTGCGGGCCGTTTCTGGCTTTCCGGTGAGGAAAGTGGATAAGGGAATACCGATGGCGACACACAGCTACAGCACCCACAGGGCGCCTGTCCAGTCCAGGCCGGAAATCAGCATCTGGCCGCTTGGCACGACCAGGAACTGGCCCATTGAGCCGCCTGCCGCAGCAATGCCCATGGCGGTGCTGCGGTAAGCAAGCGGCACTGCCCGCGCGACGACGGGCATGATGATGGGAAAGGTCGTGCCCCCCTGGCCGATGCCGATGAGAACCCCCGCAGTCAGGTAAAGCGAGAGCTCATCGGTGGCATAGCGCATGCCCAGTATGCCCAGCATGTAGAACAGAGCGCCCAGGGCGATGGTGCGGCCCGAGCCGTAGCGGTCGGCCAGAATCCCCATGAATATAGCGCTTACGCCCCAGACCAGGTTCTGGATGGCGAAAGCCAGGGAAAAGACATCGCGCCCCCAGCCTTTATCCACTCCCATGACAGGCATGAACAGCCCGAACGTGGCCCGCACGCCCAGCGCCAGCAAGACGATGAAAGCCCCCATATACAGTGTGCGGACATAAGGGGTGGGAGCTGTGGCGTTCATGTGGGAATTAGGGGAAACAGAGGAAAGAGGCATCTTACCGCAGTGCGGCATGGATGGCCTTGCGTGTTTGTTCGTCATGAATTGTAAAGAATCTGCTCTTTTGGCCAGAACAGGCCCTTTAAGCATGAATGATCGCCTACCATACCGGGCGCTGCTTGCAGCAGGTTTTCACAATACAGAAAGGTGATGACGGATGGTAAACACCCATTCTCTTTTGTCCGCGCACTATCGGCACGCGGATCGTCTGATGTTGCCTCTGCTCTGGGGGCTGTTCATTCTGGCAATGTTTCTGGCCCCCTGGTACGGAACCTGGGGGCTGGCCTTCACATTCGGGCTTGCTTTCGCGCTGGTGCCCACTGTGCTGATCGTGGTCATGCCGGGCTCGCGCGTATCGCGCTTGAGCGTGGCGATTGCCTTCATGCTGTTTTGCGCCTTGCATATCCACCAGGCGTTCGGCCTCACGGAACTGCATTTCGGCATTTTTGTGTTGCTCGCTGTGCTGCTGTGCTATCGGGATTGGATGGTGATCGTCACTGCCGCCGCCGTGGCTGCGGTTCATCATCTGAGTTTCAATTATCTGCAATCGCTGGGCTGGAACACCATCTGCTTTGCGGACCCCGGCCTGGGGCGGGTATTTTCCCACGCGGCTTATGTGGTGGTGGAAACCGCAGTGCTGACCTATATCGCTGTCTGGCTGCAGCGTGATGCGGTGCAGGCGGCCGAGCTGCAGCAGATGGTGGATAGCATGGCAGGTGCTCAGGATGGCGCCATCGACCTGCTGGCCCAGGGCGGTGATTACCGCAGTCAGGGCGCGCAATCCCTGGCTGGCACGCTGGGGCTGGTGAGCACAGCGGTGGAAAGGGTGCGTAGCAGCGCCGTGCTGACGCACGATCTGTTGAAGAACATTACCAGTACGAATGTGGAAGTTCAGCAAGGGGCGGGTCGTCAGGCGTCCATGGTGGTTGAAGCCGAAAGGGCGGTGGAGACCGTTATCGCGACCAGCCGGGCAGGGCGCGAACAGATGCTCGGCGCGCTGAACCAGGCGGAAGAAGTATCGCGTCTGGTGGAAGAAGGCGGCGCCGTCATGCGCGAATCGGTGGACACCATGGAAGCGATCAGCGATTCCTCTTCCCGCATAGCAGACATCACGACTGTGATTGATGGCATCGCCTTCCAGACCAATATTCTGGCCTTGAACGCTGCTGTTGAGGCGGCGCGGGCCGGGCCGGAAGGCAGGGGATTTTCGGTGGTGGCAGGTGAAGTGCGTTCCCTGGCACACCGCAGCGCTGATGCGGCCAAGGAGATCCGCGCGCTGATTGAAATGTCCAGTGAGCAGGTCAGCCAGGGCAGTGCCCGCATTGAGGCCGCTGAACGGGTGATGAGCGGCTTGCTGGAGGGGGTGTCGCGTCTGACTGTCGTATTGGCCGAAAGCCGCCAGGCCAACGAGCAACAGGGTGGGCTGTTTGCTGAAGTCGGTCGCATAGTGAAGGAAATCAGCGCAATTGCCGACGATAACCTGGGGCGCCTGAGCCTTGCCGGTAAATCGGTACAGCATCTGGAACAGGCGACCCACGGGTTGGTGGATTCGGTCCGGCTTTTCAATACCCGGCCGGGCGCAGGCCAGGAGCTGGGTTCCAGTGATTTTCAGCAGGCCAGGCCGTTGCCGTTAAGCATGTAGAAAACAGGCAGGCGACTGCACAAATAGAAGGC
>JAAZDZ010000140.1 GCA_012512545.1 Alcaligenaceae bacterium
AAGGCCCGGCCGCTGCCCAGTTCATTATTGAAACCATCAAGCCGCAGGCTGTCGCTGTTCTGCACGACAAACAGTCGTACGGTCAGGGCATTGCCGCCGCTGTGCGCGACACGCTTGAGAAAGCCGATGTCAAAGTGGCGATGTTTGAAGGTATCAACGCGGGCGACAGCGATTACTCCGCCGTCATCACGAAAATCCGTAGCAGCGGAGCAGATTTCGTCTACTACGGTGGCTATCACCCCGAAATGGGTCTGTTGCTGCGCCAAGGCGCCGAGCAGGGCCTGAACGTTAAGTTCATGGGCCCTGAGGGCGTGGGTAACCCGGATATCAACGCCATTGCCGGTGCTTCGGTTGACGGCATGCTGGTAACGTTGCCCGCCGACTTCACCCAAGACCCCGCCAACGCCGACATCGTCAAAGCGTTTAAGGATAAAAACCGTAACCCGGGCGGCGCTTTCCAGCTGACAGCATTCTCGGCCACCACGGCCATCGTGGAAGGCATTAAAGGCGCAGGCGAAGACGACCCGGTCAAGGTCGCCAAGTGGCTGCACGAGAACAGCGTTAAAACGCCCATTGGTGAGCTGTCGTGGAATGAACAGGGCGACCTCGAAGAGTTCCGCTTCGACATCTTCACCTGGAAGCAGGACGGCAGCAAGGAAGTCTACAAGTAACAGGCAGGCGTCCTCAGAGGGCGCCTGTGCTGCAAAACTCAAGGTCAGGCAGGAATTTTTCTGCCTGATCTGATCTCCCAAGGGCTGGGGCACTCCTTCAGCCCTTGGGTTCATTCACGCCTCCCGGCTTTGTTTATCGGGTGCCGCTCGCCTTATTCTTCGATGCGCTTGCCGGTTTTCCGGTCAAACCAGTGCAGGGGATGTACGCCGTCATCGCCGACCTCAATGGTTTCCCCGATCTCCAGGGGGGCTTTAAGCGTTTCATTCACTGTGCAGCGCACCACAATCGGCGTATCGCCATGGCGGCCATGTACAAGCTGCTCCGACCCCAGGACTTCTATCATTTCGATGTCCATGGGAATACCGGGCGTGTGCAGACGCATGTGTTCCGGGCGGATACCCAGATAACACTCGCGGTCTTCCACATACGCCGGAACCAGGCGTCCCGCTATGTTCAGACCCAGGCCCTGTTCATCGCGCACGCGTCTCAAGGTATCGACACGCACAGGAATCAGATTCATGGGCGGCGAGCCGATGAAAGACGCCACAAAGGTCGAGGCGGGCTTGTCAAAGACCTGAGCAGGCGTGCCGATCTGCTCCGCGACCCCGCGATTCATGACAACCATGCGCTGGGCCAGCGTCATGGCCTCGACCTGGGCGTGGGTCACGTACAGGCTGGTGGTTGCAAGGCGCCGGTGCAGTTTCTGGATTTCCAGCCGCATCTGCACGCGTAGCTTGGCATCCAGATTGGAAAGCGGCTCATCGAACAAAAAGACCTTGGGCTCGCGCACAATGGCGCGCCCCATGGCGACACGCTGACGCTGGCCGCCTGAAAGCTGGCGAGGCTTGCGTTCCAGAAAGGCAGTCAGCTCAAGAATATTGGCCGCAGCGGTGACGCGTTCGCGGATTTCATCCTTGGACAGGCCGCGTATCTTCAAGCCATAGGCCATATTGTCGTAGACCGACATGTGCGGGTAGAGG
>JAAZDZ010000141.1 GCA_012512545.1 Alcaligenaceae bacterium
AATCTTGAAGCCTGCAATGGACTTCTTGGTCTTGGTGATGACCGGCTTCTGGCCGGCGATTTTGGTCATGTCGCCAACGGCGTGCTCAATGACTTTTTTATCGGCCACCGCCTCAGACACACCCATGTTGAGGGTGATCTTGGTAATGCGGGGCACTTCCATCACGCTTTTGTAGCCAAACTTGGCTTGCAGGTCGGCAACGACCTTGCTGCGGTACAACTCTTGTAAACGAGCCATGTTTTATCGCCCCTTACGCCTTCGCGCCAACGACAGCGCCGTTGGAGCGGAATATACGGACTTTCTTGCCATCGACAACCTGCACGCCGACGCGGTCGCCCTTGCCCGTTGCCGGGTTGAACAGCGCCACGTTGGAAATGTGGATTGGCATGGTTTTGTCGATGATGCCGCCGGGAGTGCCAGCCATGGGGTTGCCCTTGACGTGCTTCTTGACGACATTGATGCCTTCGACCAGAACGTGGTCGGCGTCAACGCGGTTCAGCACCGTGCCACGGCGCTTTTTGTCGCGGCCAGTGAGAACGATGACTTCGTCGCCTTTGCGGATTTTTTCCATTTTGCGCTCCTTACAGCACTTCGGGAGCCAGGGACACGATCTTCATGAACTTCTCGGTACGCAATTCGCGCGTGACCGGTCCGAAGATACGAGTGCCAATTGGTTCCAGCTTGGCGTTGAGCAACACGGCGGCATTGCCACCGAACTTGATCAGCGAACCGTCTTTACGGCGAACGCCCTTAGCGGTACGAACCACTACTGCGTTGTAGATTTCGCCTTTTTTGACGCGCCCGCGAGGTGCCGCTTCTTTAATTGTGACCTTGATGATGTCACCGATGGCGGCATAACGGCGCTTCGAGCCGCCCAGCACTTTGATGCACATGATAGAGCGTGCACCTGTGTTGTCGGCCACGTTGAGCGTGGTCTGCATTTGGATCATGATTTTTCCTGTTCCAACTTAGTCGCGATGCGCCACCACCATTGATGACGCCACGCAGCCAGTCTTGGTCCCGTCAGCTTGACCTGCCCGGGCCCAAGAGCCCGGCCCGGCAAAGCCTGGGTTGAAATTTTTGCCAGGCAACACCATAGAAGGTATGCGCCTGTAGGCAAGACGCTAATAATAGCCTGGCAGCAACCATAAAGCAAGAGTTAAAGAAGAAGAAATACAAAAAGCCGTTGCGGCAGGGCAACCTGCGCCGAAACTGCGCTGCCGCGCCCTCAGTTATCGACAAAGTCGTCGGTGGATTCATCCTCCGGGGCGTTGAATACCGCTTCCACGGGCAACAAGGCGCCATATTCCTGCAACAAGGCGGCCGTATGGGCATTTGGCACATCGTGCGCGTAGATCTTCACGCCCTGGCCAATGGCCACTTCTGTAATCGCGGCAATCAGCTGGGTGGCGCCCGGGCTGTCCATCAGGCCGGAAATGAGGTCGCCCCCTAACTTGATATAGCGGATGTCGGCAGTATGCAAGCGCAGCAAAGCGGCGGGTTGCTCGGCCAGACGCCGCACGCCCACGCCGACCCCCAGATCGGAAGCGAGTTCGCAGAAAGCTTCGAGATCCTGGGGATACGCCACAAAGCCATGGGCATCGACTTCAAGCACGAAGCGGCCCCTGTCTTCAGCGCTCAGCCCTTCGCGGCTGAGAATGCGCTTCATTTCCGGGAGAAACTCAGGCAGCAGCATAGAGGCCAGCGACAGCCGCAGCACCAATGTGCCGGGGTTTTCCTGAACCCAGTTCAGCCCCAGATCAATCGCCCGCAAGTCGCA
>JAAZDZ010000142.1 GCA_012512545.1 Alcaligenaceae bacterium
GCCTCAGTCCATCTCAACGCTTGACCCGCTGTTCGCCGTGCTCTGGGTGGCCGGGGCCGCCTGCGCCGTCGGCACGGCCGCCAGCGCCAAATTCCACCGCCCGGCCGCGCTCATGCTGGCCGGTGGCGCCGGCCTGTGCACCGTCATCACCTTTGCCTGGCTGTCCGCGCCCGATCTCGCCCTGACCCAGCTCACCGTTGAAGTCGTCACCATGGTGCTCATTCTGCTGGGCCTGCGCTGGCTGCCGCGACGCGTGGAAGGCGAAGGCGACGAAAGCGAAACCCCCATACGCAACGCCATCTTCGCGGGCGTGCGCCGCTCGCGCGACCTCATCCTCGCCATTCTGGCGGGCAGCGGGTTTACCGTGATCGCCTACGCCATCATGACCCGCGAGCACCCGGAAGGCATTTCGTCCTTCTTCGTTGAACAATCCATGCCTCTGGGCGGCGGCTCCAACGTCGTTAACGTGATTCTCGTTGACTTCCGGGGCTTCGATACTCTGGGGGAAATCACGGTTCTGGGCATTGTGGCGCTTACCGTATACGCGCTGCTGCGCCGCTTCCGTCCGCCACCCGAGACCCTCGAACTGCCTCACGCGCGGCAGTTCGTCGCCTACGAAGGCAAACTGCTGGACCGCTTCAGCGATCCCGACCCTCAATCCCTGCTGCCCGATGGCGTCATGAAGATTCCATCCGTGCTGGTGCGGCTGCTGCTGCCTCTGGCCGCCATGGTGTCGGTCTATTTCCTGGTGCGGGGCCACAACCTGCCCGGGGGCGGCTTCGTGGGCGGGCTCATCATGGCGACTTCCATCATCATTCAGTACATGGTGAGCGGCGTCGTCTGGGTGGAAACGCGTCAGCGCCTGCATCCGCAGTATTGGATTGCCTTTGGCCTGCTGGCCGCAGGCAGCGCCGCCATGGGCGTCTGGTGGTTCTCGAAACCTTTCCTGGCGTCGGTGGCCATCGACCTGCACATCCCTCTGCTTGGCGCGCTGCATCTGTCCTCAGTGCTGCTGTTCGACATCGGTGTGTACACCCTGGTTGTCGGCGCGACCGTGCTGATGCTGATCGCCATCGCCCACCAGTCGCTGCGCCTGTATCGCAAGCCAGCCATGGTGCATCAGCACGAAAGCGGCACCCCCACACAGGAGCACAACTGACATGGAACTGATTCTTTCCCTTGCCATTGGCGTTCTGGCGGGCTCCGGCGTGTGGCTGGTGCTGCGGCCACGCACCTTCCAGGTCATCATGGGGCTGTCGCTCATTTCCTATGCGGTCAATCTGTTCATCTTCTCGATGGGGCGTGTCACCCTGGGCGTTCCGCCCGTAATCGACCCCAACTGGGCAGGCGACGCATCGCATTACGCCGATCCTCTGCCTCAGGCACTGGTGCTGACGGCCATTGTCATTGCCTTTGCAACCACCGCCCTGTTTCTGGTGATTCTGCTTGCTTCTCGCGGCTTCAGTGGCACCGACCACGTTGACAGCAAGGAGAGCCTCAAGTGACGGGCTGGATGCAACATTTTCCAATTCTGCCGGTAGTCATTCCGCTGATCTGCGGCGCGCTCATGCTGCTCGTGCGCGACGGCCATCGCCGTGGCCGTCTCACGCTGGGCGTTCTGTCCATCGCCAGTCAGCTGGCGGTGGCCATTACCCTGTTATGCGCAACGGCTGGCTATATTCCCAATGACTGGCCCGATGGCGTAGGGGTTTATCTGCTGGGCGACTGGCCCGCGCCTTTTGGCATTGTCGCGGTGGTAGACCGCCTGTCGGCCGTCATGCTGGTGCTCACGGCCTTGCTCGGCCTGGCGGCCTGGGTCTATTCCACCGCCCGCTGGGATCGTGCCGGGGTGCATTTCCATCCGCTGTTTCAATTCCTGCTGATGGGCCTGAACGGTGCCTTCCTCACGGGCGACCTGTTCAACCTGTTCGTGTTCTTTGAAGTGCTGCTGGCGGCGTCCTATGGGCTGGCCCTGCACGGCTCGGGGCGCGCGCGGGTATCCGCAGGTCTGCACTATGTGGCGGTCAACCTGATCGCCTCCTTCTTGCTGCTGATCTCCATGGCCATGATCTACGGCGTGACCGGCTCGCTCAATATGGCCGATCTCGCGGCCCGCGCTGGCGAACTGATCGGGCCGGAACGCCGTCTGTTCGAGGCCGGCGCCGCCATCCTGGGCATCGCCTTCCTGATCAAGGCCGCAGCCTGGCCGCTGAACTTCTGGCTGCCAGCCACCTATGCCAATGCAGGCGCACCTGTGGCAGCCGTCTTCATGATCATGACCAAGGTCGGTGTCTATGCCCTGCTGCGCATTGGTTCGCTGCTGCTGCCTAGCGGCGCGCCTGCGGCCTTTGGCGGCGAATGGATGTTCCCCGTCGGCATCGCCACCCTGGCCTTCGGCATTATCGGCCTGATCGCCGCCCCCCAACCTGAGCGCCAGGCCGCCTACTGCGCCATCATATCGTCGGGCACGCTGTTCGCGGCCCTGGGTATGCCGGGCGTCACGCTGACCGGCCCGGCGCTGTTCTACCTGGTCAGCTCGGTGCTGGCCCTGGGCGCCTTCTTCCTGCTGCTTGAAATGGTCGAACGCACCCAGGCTTTCGGCGCCGACCTGCTGGCCGTCAGCCTCGAAGCCTTTGATCTCGAAGACCCTGAATCGCCCGACAAAAGCGATGATGTGGTGGGGGTCGCCATTCCCGCCGCCATGGCTTTCCTGGGGCTGTCCTTTATTGCCTGCGCCCTGCTCATTGCCGGCCTGCCGCCGCTATCGGGCTTCGTGGCCAAGTTCGCCATGCTGTCGGCTGCCCTGACCACCGCTGAAGGGACGCCCGGCATCGGCACCTGGCTGCTGATCGGCTTCATGCTGCTGTCAGGGCTGGCCTGCATCGTGGCCCTGGGCCGCACCGGCATCCGCCTGTTCTGGAGCGTTGAAGACACCACCACGCCGCGCCTGCGCCTGTCAGAAGCGGGCCCTGTAAGCATGCTGATCTTCCTGTGCATCGCCATGGTCATCTGGGCCGGCCCCCTCATGCACTATATGGAAGACACGGCCCGCTATCTGGGCACGCCAGACTCCTACATCAGCGCGGTGCTGACTCAAAGCCCGGGCCGCAGCGTCACTTCCACGGAGGTTCTGCCATGAAACGCATTCTGAGCTGGCTCTACCTTCCCACCATGCTGTTGGGGTTGTGGCTGCTGTTGAACGACAGCCTGTCCTTTGGGAATATTGTGCTGGGCGGCGCCCTGGCCCTTTTCTTCGGCTGGGCCTCGCAGGCGCTGCGCCCGGTGCGCGCCCGCCCACGTAAACCGCTGGTGGCGCTGAAGCTGCTGTGGCGTGTCGCCGTCGATGTCTTCAACTCCAACCTGGAAGTCGCCCGCATCATCTGGGTGGGCAACAAGAAAATATCGCCGGGGTTCATAAAAATCCCGATCGACCTCAAAGACCCGCATGGACTGGCCGTGCTTTCGTGCATCGTTACCTACACCCCAGGCAC
>JAAZDZ010000143.1 GCA_012512545.1 Alcaligenaceae bacterium
AGGTAGAACAGACCGCTCACGCTCCAGAAAATGAAGCCGTGCGCCTGTTTGATCTGCCAGGCATGAGCCAGTTGCCCGGCGCCCGCAATGGCCATCATTGCGCCGATGAACAGCACACTGGCCAGGGTGGCGGCGAAAACGTAGCCCAAAGCCAGCACGCCCAGCACCAGAAGCACAACACCCAGGCCGACGAACCAGCCCCAGCGCGCCTGCAGATGAACCAGCGCATCGGCAATGGTGTTGCCCGGCCAGTCGGCGGGATTGTTGCTCGAATGGTTCGGGTCATTCGGGTTGTTCATGTGTCATCTCCTCCGACAGACGTTTATCGGGAAATCAAAAGAGGGTAACGCACGCCCGACAGCATGGAGCGCGTCACGCCGCCGAACAGCAACTGACGCCGCCTGGGCTTGCTGTAAGCGCCCATTACTACCAGATCAGCATCTTCCTTGGCCGCCACTGACAGAATAACCTCGTCAATGGCGCGACCGTAGGCGTTTTCTGTAAGAGTGCGGATGTTGCCGCCATGACGCGCCAGGTGATGCGCGGCATCAGCCCCGGGCAGATCGCCATGCAGGCCCTCCTGTTTTTCAGGGTCAACCACCAGCAGAACGGTTTGTTCCGCCATGGAGATATATGTCAGGGCATCAGCAGTGGCGCGCCGCGCCTCGCGGGTGGCATTCCAGGCCACCACCACCTGTTTTACTTCCTCGCGCTGCTTCCAGTCTTCCGGTACCACAATCACAGGAACGCCGACTTCAAATACCACGCGTTCCGGCGTCACGCTCTCGGGCAGACAGCTTTCACGCCGGTCACCAATAATGACCAGGTCACAATGCAGGGAACTGAGCGCGGCTTCTTCCGCCTCGGTGGCTCTCCACAATACGCGGAACTCAACCGAAACGCCACGCTGGTGGCCTGTTTCAGCCAGGCGCTGACCCGCCTCGAAAACGGCGCGCTGTTCCCGTTCGCGGCGCCGCGCAATGGCTTCCTGAATGGCGGAATGCCCCCGTACCCGCGTGAAACCATCGGTTCCGACAGACAAGGCACCCATATTGAAAATGCCGATCAGGTGAGCGTCGCATTGCTGAGCCAGCCAGCCCGCGTAATCGAGGATGCTGTAATCAGGATCGGCGTAATCAATGAAAACCGCAATACTTTTCCATGTGCTCATGTCTGGCTCCTGAATGAAACGGATCCATACTAGCGCAAAAACATTTCCAGACGTAAACTTGGATAAGTGATACTTCAGGAGGCCGTATGTCCATCGAAGCAACCGTCGGCGCAGCACTTGCAATTGAAAACTTCAATGCACACCAGTCTGCGCAAATGAACCTGCTGCGCGAAACCCTCGACACGCAGGCCCGCACCGTGACCGAAATCGTAGAAGCCGCCACGCCCAAGCTGGCCACCAGCGGCCACCTTGGCACCCACGTCAATACCTACGCGTAACACAACAAACCCGCACAACGCCGCAGCGCCCCGCACACCAGCGAGGCGCTGCGGTTTTTTTATGTTGGCCTACCTGCCTGAACCCAGGCGTTCTCTCTGGTAACTGCCATCCTGCACATGGCGGCACCATGGCTGGTTATCCAGATACCACTGCACAGTCTTGCGCAAGCCGCTTTCGAAGGTTTCCTGGGGCGCCCAACCCAGTTCGCGCTGCATCTTTCCGGCATCACTGGCGTAACGC
>JAAZDZ010000144.1 GCA_012512545.1 Alcaligenaceae bacterium
GCCCAGTTCATGGTGAAGTCGAAACTGTTCTTGTTGCGCTGCGTGGTATTGGCAAAGTAACGGGTGTCGGTGCCGTTGGAGATCACGAACAGCTGCAGATACCTGAACAAGGAATGCTCGCTGTTGAAGCTCTCCTTGCTGTAACGATGCACCTGGTTGAAGGCCTCCCGGATCGCCACGCCGCGCTTCTTCAGCTCCACCTGCACCAGCGGCAGGCCATTGACCAGAATCGTCACGTCATAGCGGTTGGCATGACTGCCCGTCTGCTCGAACTGCTTGATCACCTGCACCTTGTTGCGGGCGATGTTTTTCTTGTCCAGCAGGTAGATGTTCTGGATGCGGCCGTCGTCAAAGACGAAGTCGTGGATGTAGTCGTCGTGGATCTTGCGGGTCTTCTCGACGATGCCCTCGCTGGGCTTGTCCAGCCAGGTTTCCACAAAGCGCAACCATTCGCCCTCGGTGAACTGAACGGCGTTGAGTGCCTGCAGCTGCACGCGCACGTTGGCCAGCAAGTCGAGGGGCGACTTGATGAACGAAGCAAACTCGTAGCCCTGATTGACCAGATCCTGGATCAGCTCCCGTTCCAGGTCGCTTTCGCTCTGGTAGTTCTCGGCAACCTTCCATTCCCGCTCGTATTTGTCCAGAACAATGAAATTCCGGGACTCGGCGATGGTTTTGTAGTCGCTCATTCTTTGGTGTCCTTCCTTTGCAGCAGCTTTTTCACGGTGCGATCGAAATCGGATTCGATGCGCTGCTGCTTATTGAACTTCTCATATTCAGCAACGGCTTTCTGCTCTGCTTGCAGACGGGTAACTTTGCCGTAGCCTTCCAGAATCCGGTATTCGTTGAAGGACAAAAACTTGTCCACGCTTGCGGCAAAACTCTCCATCGTGAAGGTGTTGCGCCGCTCGATGATGCCCTCGATGTAATCGAAAAAAGCAGAAACGGTCCGCTCCAGTTTCCGGATTTCCTCTTCGCTCAAGTAATTTTTCGCTACCAGTGAATCGGATTTCAGGACCCGGCCATCCGGCGCATTCTTGTAGGTGGTCATGCCCATCAGGGGCTTGCTGGCATCTGCCTTCAGCGAAATGATTTCGGCTGCCGTGTGGCCGGTGATCGCAAAATGAAACTTATCCTGCACATGGGCGTAAAACAGGCGGGTAGTCTCGGATTTCGGGTCGTAATCGACACTGCATTCGGCAAAAATGTCGGTGATCTGCTGATAAATCCGCCGCTCGCTGGCACGGATCGAACGCACCCGCTCCAGCAGTTCGCGGAAATAGTCCTTGCCAAAGTAACGGCCATTCTTCAGCCGCTCATCATCCATGGCAAAACCCTTGATGATGTATTCCTTGATCAAGGCCGTCGCCCAGATGCGGAATTGCGTCGCCTGCGCCGAATTGACGCGGTAGCCCACCGAGATCACCGCATCGAGGTTGAAATACTCCAGCTTGCGTGTGACTTGCCGCGTGCCCTCTTGTTGAACTGTTTCCAAAACGGAAACAGTTGCCTCGCGCTGGAGTTCGCCCGATTCGTAAATGTTATCCAGGTGCTTGGAGACAGCCGGCACACCCACGC
>JAAZDZ010000145.1 GCA_012512545.1 Alcaligenaceae bacterium
CTTCTGGACAATGCCGCGGCAAGCGAAGTGTTGCGCGCTTGTTCCGCCAACCTCGATATCCTGCGTCAGGATCTGCGCAAATTCATCGCCGAGAACACCCCGGTTTTCCCTGGCGACGAAGACGTCGATACCCAGCCCACACTGGGTTTTCAGCGCGTGATCCAGCGGGCCATCATGCATGTGTCCTCAGGCAATTCCCATAAGAACATGGTGACAGGCGCCAATGTGCTGGTGGCCATGTATGGCGAAAAAGACTCCCATGCGGTCTATTTCTTGCAGCAGCAGGGGGTCACGCGTCTTGATGTGGTGAATTACCTCTCGCATGGCATCACCAAGACGCCCGAAGAGCCCCCCGTCGAACAGCCGAAGGCACAACCCGTGGAAGAAGCTAAATCTGATCAGCAAAAGTCTCCCCTGGAGCTTTACGCCACAGATCTCAACGCTGAAGCCCGCCAGGGGCGGATTGATCCGCTCATTGGCCGCGAACACGAGGTCGAGCGCGTCATCCAGGTGCTATGCCGCCGCCGCAAGAACAACCCCTTGCTGGTGGGCGAGGCCGGTGTGGGCAAAACCGCCATCGCGGAAGGTCTGGCATGGCGCATCACGCGCAACGACGTGCCGGAAATCCTGACCGATGCCCAGGTGTACGCTCTCGATATGGGCGCATTGCTGGCAGGCACCAAATACAGGGGCGATTTCGAACAGCGCCTCAAGGCCGTGCTGAAATGCCTTAAAGAAAACACCAATGCGGTGTTGTTCATCGACGAAATCCACACCCTGATCGGCGCCGGCTCGGCATCGGGGGGCACACTTGATGCTTCCAACCTGCTGAAGCCCGCATTGTCATCAGGCCAGCTCAAGTGCATGGGGGCCACCACTTACAACGAATACCGCGGCATCTTTGAAAAAGATCACGCGCTGTCGCGCCGCTTCCAGAAAATCGACGTACCCGAACCGTCGGTCGAGCAGACCATCCAGATCCTGCGCGGCCTCAAAAGCCATTTCGAAGCGCACCATGGCGTGCGTTATTCGGCAGCGGCGATCACGGCGGCGGCTGAGCTGGCTGCCCGCCACATCAACGACCGTTTCCTGCCCGATAAAGCCATTGACGTCATCGACGAGGCTGGCGCGGCCCAGCGCCTGCTGCCTGCCTCCCGCCGCAAAAAACTCATCGGCAAGGCCGATGTCCAGGCCACAGTGGCAAAAATCGCCCGCATTCCGCCGCAAAGCGTCTCCACCGACGATCGCAACAAGCTGGCTACCCTGGAGCGCGACCTCAAAACCGTGGTGTTTGGCCAGGATTCCGCCATCGAGGCGCTGGCGGCGTCTATCAAGATGGCGCGCTCCGGTCTTGGGCGACCCGACAAACCCATAGGCTCCTTCCTGTTTTCAGGGCCTACGGGCGTAGGCAAGACAGAAGTCGCCAAGCAACTGGCTTTTGTTCTGGGGGTCGAACTCCTGCGCTTCGACATGTCCGAATACATGGAACGGCACACGGTGTCGCGCCTCATTGGCGCGCCTCCGGGCTATGTGGGCTTTGATCAGGGCGGCCTGTTGACAGAAGCCGTTTCCAAACAGCCCCACAGCGTATTGCTGCTCGATGAAATCGAAAAAGCCCACCCGGATGTCTTCAACATCCTGCTGCAGGTCATGGACCACGGCACCCTTACCGACAACAACGGGCGCAAGGCTGATTTCCGCAACGTCATTCTCGTCATGACAACCAATGCGGGCGCGCAAGATCTCAACCGCAACACCATCGGCTTTGCCGCGCCCGATACGGCGGGCGATGAAATGGCCGAGATCAAGCGCATGTTCACGCCTGAATTCCGCAACAGGCTCGATGCCATCATCGGCTTTACGCCGCTGTCGCGCGATGTCATCCTTCGGGTGGTCGATAAATTCCTGCTGCAGCTGGAAAACCAGCTTCACGAAAAGCGCGTTGAAGTTGCCTTTACCGACGCCTTGCGCGATCACCTGGCCAAGGAAGGCTTCGACCCGACCATGGGCGCGCGTCCCATGCAGCGGCTTATCCAGGACACCATCCGCCGCGCGCTGGCTGACGAGCTCCTGTTCGGCAGGTTGGTCGATGGAGGGCAGGTCGAAGTCGGGCTGGATGACGCCGGTCAGGTGCAGCTGGTCTTCCCTGATGACAAGGGCCAGGATAGCGACCACAACCCGGCCCCGTCCCGCCCGGAACCTGAACTGGTTGATTGATGCCAGGCACCCCGGCTGAGTCGCGGGAAACAGGGGCCCGGCTGATCGTCTGCCGACATTGCGACACCCTCCATGCCGCCGTGGCCGTTGAGCCCGGCGGCATGGCTGTTTGCAGCCGCTGCGGCTATGCGCTGATCCGGCAAAGCCGCTTTTCCCTGAGTTTCTGGCTGGCGCTGACGGCTGCGGCCCTGGTGATATTTGCCATCGCCAACTGGTTTCCCATTGCGCAGATTTCCATGCTGGGCAAAACAGTGAATGCCAGTTTTGTCGGCGCACTGTGGCTGAACTGGCAAAACGGACACCATATTCTGTCTGTCATGACCGGGTTGGTGGGGTTCTGGCTGCCCCTTACGCAACTGTGTTTTCTGTTCTGGGCGCTGGGCAGCATACGCAAGGGCTATCTCCCACCGGACTTCAGCCTGGCCATGCGCATTTATCACGCGGCGGGGCCCTGGAGCATGGTGCCGGTGCTGATGCTGGCCATCATCGTCGCCATTGTGAAATTTGCGGGGCTTGCCAACCTGCAGCCTGCGCCGGGTATCTGGGCCTTTGGCGTGCTGACCTTCATGCTGACTGCGTTCAGCAGGCTGGATAGCGTGCGTTTGTGGCGCTATGCCGAAGATGCCGGGCTGGTGCCCGCCAGCCGCGATACCGGCTTGCCTGCAGATGCCATGGTGGGGTGCCCGGTCTGTGGCTACGTGCAGGAACGGCAGCCATTGGTGGAAATGCAGCAGTGTGCGCGGTGTGGCAGCGGTGTTCATAAACGCCGGCCCGATATGGAACCGCGCGTGTGGGCTTTTCTCATCGCGGCGGCGGTGGTCTATATTCCAGCCAATGTGCTGCCCATGATGGAAATCCGCAGCATGTTGGGAACCAGTAAGCATACGATTCTGGGGGGTGTGGTAGAGCTATGGCGGCTGGGTTCCTGGGATCTCGCCGTTATTGTTTTTGCCGCCAGCGTGGTGGTGCCGATTACCAAGCTGGCGGCGCTGGTGACGCTGATGGTCGCCCGCAAGTGGAAGGGCGAACGCCTGCAGCGCCAGCGCACCCGCCTGTATGAGCTGGTCGAATTCATTGGCCAATGGTCCATGCTGGATGTCTTTGTCGTCATACTGATGGCCGCAATGGCGAATTTTCCCGGTATGTCGCAGGTGATCGCAGGCCCGGCAGCAGCCAGCTTCGGCATGGTGGTCGTGCTGACCATGTTGGCGGCCATGAGTTATGATCCGCGCAAAGGCTGGGATCGAGACTCAAGCCAGGTACCCGGCGGAAGCAAGCGATGACTGACAGTAAAGAACAAGACTCAAAAATAGCCGGGCCACCGAAGCCGCCAGTTGCCACAGCGCGGCCAGTGCCAGAAGTCCGCCCGCGCAAGACGCCGCGCATTTCATGGATATGGGTGGTTCCGCTGCTGGCGGTCATTGTCGGCGCCAGCCTGATGGCAAGGGACTGGATGGCCGCCGGGCCCACCATCACCATATCGTTTGAATCAGCCGAAGGCATCGAGGTGGGCCAGACCCGTGTTCGCTACAAGGATGTTGCCATTGGCATGGTAACGGACGTCAGGGTCGATCACGATAATGGCAGGGTGCTGGTGAAAGCCCAGCTGAACCGCGATGGCGCCAAATACATCACACAGCCCGAATCCCGCTTCTGGGTGGTCAGGCCGCGTCTGGCCATCAGTGGGGTGTCAGGTCTGGGGACTCTGCTGTCAGGGGTTTATATCGCGGTTGATACGCCCTCTGCGTCGGCTGAACTCGATAAGGCTGTGTACACA
>JAAZDZ010000146.1 GCA_012512545.1 Alcaligenaceae bacterium
GCTGTGGGCCGCGCGTTTCTACAAAACCCGCGCCCTGGCAGTAGATGAAATCGGCAAGGGTCGTGTGCAGGTGAACGGCCAGGCGGCCAAGCCTGCGCGTGAAGTCAGGCCGGGCGATGTGCTGATCATCAAGAAGGGCGACCCGCCCATTGAAGTCGTGGTGCGAGGCATCAGCCGCGTGCGTGGCCCGGCGCCGGTGGCGTCGCAACTCTACGAAGAAACCCCCGAAAGCATCGAACGCCGCGCCCGCGCAGCCGAAATGCGCCGCCTCGCGCCAGAGCCTTCGCACAGCTACGAAGACGGCCGCCCCACCAAACGCGACCGCCGCATTCTGGCCGCCATCCGAGGCAAATAACCCCCCCGGACAGGCCACAACGCAGCCGCAGATTTTGTTGGGTGCGTTCCTGTATAAGCGGTCGTAGTTGAAGAAGAGGGCGAATATCGCAACTGCTACATAACATTTTCTGTCTTGAAAAACACCCTAAAAATATATATTCTATATATATTAATTTGCCGCTGTTCACGAGAGCGCTATGTCTACCTCCAACAATCAATCAATGAAGTTGAACTTCAAAGATGACACACTGACAACTGTGTCGCGTGATGCGCTGAGGGCACTCGCCAAAAAACTGGGCTTCAATGAAACACAGACCGTCCTCTATGCCCTGGCCAGGCTGAGGGACGAAGTTTTCGTCGAGCAGGACACGGAGAAATTTATGCCGCTCACCAAGACTCAGCACGAAGCCATCGCCAAGGCCGAGCCTCAAAAAAAAGGTAAGGTCGTCGGCTCCCTGCTGTGAGCGGAACATACTGGAAACCACGCCCCAGGCTCGGAGACATCGTCGAATGCTGTTTCCCGCAGCAAGTAGGCGTGCCAGGCCCGAAGAACCGGCCTGCCTTGGTGCTTCAAGTCGAAGAGGCCGCTGACGATGCGGCGGGCTCGGTGGTTGTGGTGGCTTATGCCACTTCGCAGAACACCACGTCAGTCTATCCTGGCGAGTTTGTCATTGAGGCGAGTGCCAAGACAGGTCTGACCAAGGCGACCAAGTTCGACTTGGTCAACTACCACCGACTCCCTTACGATGACATCTGGTTCGCACCAGCGCCGGGTAAAACAACGAGATACCCAAGGCGAGGGCGGCTTGACCTTCAAGATGCCTTAGTGAAGCGAAAGCTTCATGCGGCAATCACGGAGGCCAAGAGTCTGCCAAAGGGCTTCTGAAACACGCTTTTCGTCATTCAGCTCGGCGTAATCGGGGGGGCTCCTCTTTATGCTCTCCAAGGTCATGGAGAATCGAACCGGGAGTCACGGTGACTGTTTGTGGGGTAGAGCGGGGAAATACGCGCTGGCGATGCCTGGAGCATCTGGCGGAAGCGGTGAGATTCGAACTCACGAAGGGTTGCCCCTTGCCGGTTTTCAAGACCGGTGCCTTCAACCACTCGGCCACGCTTCCTTGGGAAGTCGTAAAGTTTAGCATCATGTGGAGGCTTGTGTCGGCGCCCCGGGCTTCACTGTCATTTTTAGGGTCATAATAGACGCTTTGCCGTAATACATTCGAGACAGGAGTCAACATGAAAGCAGTGGAAATCTCGCAGCCAGGCGCGCCAGAAGTCCTGAAGCCTGTAGAGCGCCCCATGCCGGAAGCTGGCCCAGGCGAGGTTCTCATCAAGGTCACTGCCGCCGGGGTCAACCGTCCCGACGTCTTCCAGCGCAAGGGCGGCTATCCGCCGCCTCCCGGAGCGTCCGATCTTCCCGGCCTGGAAGTCGCAGGCGAAATCGTAAGCGGCGATGCCCAGGCTGGCGGCTTCAAGGTGGGCGATAAAGTCTGCGCCCTGGTGGCCGGCGGCGGCTATGCTGAATACTGCGTGGCGCCCGTCGAACAATGCCTGCCAATTCCCGCGGGCCTGAGCGATATCGAAGCCGCGGGCCTGCCGGAAACCTACTTCACCGTGTGGAGCAATGTGTTTGATCGCGGCCAGCTGGCTGAAGGCGAAACCCTGCTGGTGCACGGCGGCGCGAGCGGCATCGGCACAACAGCCGTGCAGCTGGCCAAGGCCATGGGCAACAAGGTGCTCTTCACCGCAGGCAGCGACGACCGCGTGCGTGCTATCGAAGAACTCGGCGCCGATCTCGGCATCAACTATCGCGAGAAAGATTTCGTCGAAGAAGTGAAAAACGCCACCGATGGCCGTGGCGCCGACGTCATTCTCGATATGGTGGCAGGTGATTATGTCGCCCGCAACATCAAATGCCTGGCCGATGACGGCCGCATTGTCATCATTGCCTTGCTGGGCGGCATCAAAGGCGAAATCAATGCCTCTCATGTCATGCGCCGCCGCCTCACCATCACCGGTTCCACCCTGCGCCCGCGCCCCGTTGCGTTCAAGGGCGAGATCGCCAAAAAATTGCGCGAACACGCCTGGCCGCTGCTGGAATCCGGCAAAATCCGCCCCATCATCCACGCGACCTTCCCTCTGGAAGAAGCCTGGAAAGCCCATGCAATGATGGAAGCGGGCGAAAACATCGGGAAAATCATCCTGATTCCCTGATCGTCTCATTCGCGAATTCCCCTTCTTGTGGCGTTCCGCGCGCAAGAAGGGGCATACAACCACCCCCGATCCAAGGTACAATGCCGGGTTAATCCAATTTAACCAGGTCATGGTTGCCTGGCTATTTTTGTTACCTGTATGGTCGATTCTTCTCGCAAACGCCTTGTCATCGGCAACTGGAAAATGCACGGCGACGCGGCGTTCAATTCGGAACTGCTCGCAGGTTTGCGCGCAGGCATTGCTGGTGTGCAGCAATGCGATCTGGCCGTGTGCGTTCCGTTTCCCTACCTGTATCAAGTGCGTTCCCTGCTCGAAGGCTCTGGCATCAGTTGGGGCGCACAAGACGTCAGCCCACACGAAAAGGGCGCCTACACAGGCGAAACCGCCGCTGCCATGCTGGCCGATTTCGCTTGCTCATGGGTGCTGGTGGGCCATTCGGAAAGGCGCAGCGGCCACGGCGAAACCGATGCCATCGTGGCTGAAAAAGCCGCAGCAGCCCTGGCGGCAGGCATTGCGCCCGTGGTCTGCGTAGGCGAAACCCTGCGCGAACACGAAGCAGGCCAGGCCCACGCGGTCGTCAGCCGCCAGCTTGCGCCCATTCTGGCGCTGGGGGCCGGATCTCTCGCCAGGCTGGTCATTGCCTACGAACCCGTCTGGGCCATCGGCACCGGCCTTACAGCCACGCCTGAACAGGCGCAGGAAGTACACGCCCTGATTCGTCAACAGCTGGCAACAGCCGGGGCGGGGCAGGTGCGCATTCTGTA
>JAAZDZ010000147.1 GCA_012512545.1 Alcaligenaceae bacterium
CCGCCAGCACCGCCTGGAAAGCCTGCACAATGAACCTGCCGGGCCGACCGCCCGGACCTTATCAAACAAAGCGCCTCTGGCCGCCCTGCCCGCCAGCGAGCCCGACAAAAAGAAACTGATTGCCGATGTGCTCGCCAAAGCGCGCGCGCGCCGACACGCCACATGAACGCCTCCAAACGCACCGAAATCTTCCAGCGCCTGCAAGCCGCCAACCCCAACCCCACTACTGAGCTGGAATACGACAGCACCTTCCAGTTGCTGATTGCCGTGATTCTCTCGGCCCAGGCGACCGACGTATCCGTCAACCTGGCCACGCGCAAGTTCTTCCCGCAGCACGGTACCCCGGAAGGCATACTGGCGCTGGGCGAAGAGGGCCTGACTGAATACATCAAGACCATAGGCTTGTTTCGCACCAAGGCGCGCAATGTCATCGCCACCTGTCGCATGCTGCTGGAACTGCACGGCAGCGAAGTGCCCAATGACCGCGCGGCCCTGGAAGCCCTGCCCGGCGTGGGCCGCAAAACCGCCAATGTAGTGCTGAATACCGCCTTCGGTCAGCCCACCATCGCCGTGGACACCCATATATTCCGTGTCGCCAACCGCACAGGCATCGCCAAGGGAAAAAACGTGCTGGAAGTCGAACGGCGCCTTGAGCGCCTGATTCCCAAGCCTTTTCTGCTGGATGCCCATCACTGGCTGATTCTGCATGGCCGCTATGTGTGCGTGGCGCGCAAGCCCAAGTGCCCGCAATGCGGCATTTCCGACCTTTGCGAATACAAATCCAAGACGCCTGCGGCAAGCTGAGCCAACGCATTGATCAATGCGCTGATCAATCAAACAGGACACTAGCAATTTCCCTTACGGGGTTTACCAGACACCTATGAAAAACCCGCATGGCGGCGGGTTTCGTCTCCTTTCATACTGCACTTACTTTCGAAGATGTAACCACAATGCGTCCATGAGGCAGTGAATGACTGATCACATACTCGAGACAAGAAATCTCGTGAAGGAATTCCGCGGCTTTGTCGCCGTGAACGACGTCAACCTGAAAGTCTGCCGCGGAACCATCCATGCACTCATAGGCCCCAACGGCGCAGGCAAAACCACCTGCTTCAACCTGCTCACCAAGTTTCTCACCCCCACCGCAGGCAACATCTTTTTCAATGGTGTCGAAATCACGCGCGAAGCCCCCGCCGATATCGCGCGGCGCGGCATCATCCGCTCCTTCCAGATCTCTGCCGTCTTTCCACAGCTCAGCGTACTGGAAAACGTGCGCATCGGCCTGCAGCGTGGCACCGGTATCTCCTTTCACTTCTGGCGCAGCGACAAAATCCTCAATCAGCTGAACGACCGCGCCATGGAACTGCTCGAAGAAGTCGATCTCGAGGATTTCGCCGACGAAGTCACGCTCAATCTGCCTTACGGGCGCAAACGCGCTCTGGAAATCGCCACGACACTGGCCATGGAACCCGAACTCATGCTGCTTGACGAACCCACCCAGGGTATGGGGCATGAAGACGTCAGCCGGGTCACGCAATTGATCAAGAAAGTCAGCGAAGGCCGTACCATTCTCATGGTCGAACACAATATGAACGTCGTTTCGCAGATTGCCGACACCATCACCGTGCTCTCGCGCGGCGCCATTCTGGCGGAAGGTTCCTACGAAGAGGTGTCCAGCAACCCGGCCGTCATGGAAGCCTATATGGGCACAACCAGCGGCGAACTCCAAGGAGCCCACCAATGAGCACTCCCGCACTGGAAGTCCGTGATCTCCAGGCCTGGTACGGAGAGTCGCATGTCCTGCACGGCATGAACTTCAGCGTCAATCAGGGCGAGGTCGTCACTTTGCTGGGCCGCAACGGTTCGGGCCGCACCACCACATTACGCGCCATTCTGGGCCTGACCGGCTCGCGCAAGGGTTCGGTGCGCATTCAGGGCACCGAAGCAATCGGCCTGGCCACCCACCGCATTGCCCATCTGGGCGTGGGCTACTGCCCTGAAGAACGCGGTATCTTCGCCAGCCTGTCCTGCGAAGAAAACCTGCTGCTGCCGCCTTCAATCGGCACGCTGGGCGGCGGCATGTCGCTGGCCGAAATCTACGACATGTTTCCCAATCTGTACGAACGCCGCCACTCCCCCGGCACCCGCCTTTCGGGGGGCGAACAGCAGATGCTGGCCGTGGCCCGCATCCTGCGCACCGGCGCCAACCTGCTGCTGCTGGACGAAATCTCCGAAGGTCTTGCGCCGGTGATCGTGCAGGCCCTGGCCAGAATGATCACCATGCTGAAAACCAAGGGCTATACCATCGTGATGGTCGAACAGAACTTCCGTTTTGCAGCACCGCTGGCCGATCGTTTCTACGTGGTCGAACATGGTCAGATCGTCGAACAGCTCGAAGCGGCCGAACTTGAAGAAAAACAAGAGAAGCTCAATACTCTGCTTGGGGTCTGATCGCCCCGGGCTGACTGAAAAAACCAATCAAAAACGATTTGAAGTAACGCCGGCGATCCCGGCATCACCAAGGAGACAGATCGATGAAGCTTCGCACCCTCCCCGCCATCCTGGCCGTGGCCGGCTTTGGCGCCATGGCCCCTTTGCATGCAGCAGGTATTTCTGACGACGTCATTCGCATCGGTTTCATCACCGATATGTCAGGCGTCTATTCCGACCTCGACGGTCCGGCAGGCGGCGATTCCATCAGAATGGCCATTGAAGACATGGGAGGCGAAATCAACGGCAAGAAAATCGAGCTGATGGTTGCCGACCACCAGAACAAGGCCGACATCGCCTCGGCGCGCGCGCGCGAATGGTTTGACGAACAAAAGCTCGATCTTCTCATTGGCGGCACCAACTCCAGCACTTCGCTTGCCATGGCAGGTGTGGCAGCAGAAAAACAAAAACCCTTCATCGCAATCGGTGCGGGCGCATCCGACCTCACCAACGCCCACTGTACGCCCTACACCATTCACTATGCCTACGACACCACCGCGCTGGCGCGCGGCACAGGCTCGGCCGTGGTCAATGCAGGCGGCAAGGACTGGTTCTTCCTGACCGCCGACTACGCCTTCGGCCACGCGCTTGAGCGCGACACCGCTGCCGTTGTCAAGAATTCGGGCGGCCGCGTGCTGGGCAATGTCCGCGCACCGCTGAGCACGACCGACTTCTCCTCCTTCATGCTGCAGGCGCAATCCTCCGGCGCCAAGATTCTCGGCCTGGCCAATGCGGGCGGCGACTTCATTAATTCGGTGAAGGCCGCCAAGGAATTCGGCGTCACACCCACCATCAACCTGGCGGGCATGCTGGTGTTCATCAACGACATCCACGCGCTCGGCCTGGATGCCACCCAGGGCATGTTCCTGACTTCCGGCTGGTACTCGGATCTCGATGACGACTCCCGCAAATGGGCAGAACGCTTCTACGAGAAACACAATCGCATGCCTTCCTTCGTGCAGGCGGCCGACTATTCCTCAGCCCTGTTCTACCTGAAGGGTGTGAAGGAAACCGGCACCGATGACGGCACCGAAATGATGAAGTGGATGAAATCCAACAAGATCGACGACTTCTTCGGCAAGGGCGGTTATGTGCGTGAAGACGGCCGCATGATCCACGAGATGTATCTCATGCAGGTCAAGAAGCCCGACGAATCCAAGCGCGACTGGGATTACTACAACGTAGTCGAGCGTCTGCCGGGCGAAAACGTCTACGGCACCCTTGAAGAGTCCACCTGCAAGCTGGTGAAGAAGTAAACGCCTGAGCAAGCATGCGCTTCTGATCGCTCCGCGCCCGGGGCGCATGCTTCTGCACATGCCATCCGCATCATCATGGATCACCAACTGATATGACTGACCTCTTCGGCATTCCCATCCAGGCACTGCTCGGCCAAGTGCTGCTGGGCCTGGTCAACGGCTCATTCTACGCAGTGCTGTCTCTGGGCCTGGCAGTAATCTTCGGCCTGTTGAACATCATCAATTTCGCCCATGGCGCCCTTTACATGCTGGGGGCTTTCGTCGCCTGGATGGGCCTGGCCTACTTTGGCCTGAATTACTGGGTCATGCTGGTTGTCGCGCCGCTGGTTGTGGGCGCATTCGGCATCCTGCTTGAAAGAACGCTGATCCGCCATCTCTACAAGCTCGACCATCTGTACGGCTTGTTGCTGACTTTCGGCCTCACCCTGCTGCTCGAAGGCATTTTCCGCAGCTTCTATGGCGTTTCAGGCCAGCCCTACAGCACCCCCGCTCTGCTGCAAGGCGGCGTGAATCTGGGCTTCATGTATTTGCCGATCTACCGCGCCTGGGTGGTGGTGGCCTCCATCGTGGTGTGCCTGGCGACTTGGTTCATCATAGAAAAAACCCGCCTTGGCGCCTTGCTGCGGGCGGGCACCGAAAATCCCCAGCTGGTGGAAGCCTTCGGTGTCAACGTGCCGCTCATGGTCACGCACACCTACGGTTTTGGCGTGGCGCTGGCCGGGTTCGCGGGCGTTCTGGCCGCCCCCATCATGCAGGTTTCGCCCCTTATGGGTTCCAACCTCATCATCGTGGTGTTTGCCGTGGTGGTCATCGGCGGCATGGGTTCCATCATGGGCTCCATCGTCACCGGTCTGGGCCTGGGCATCATCGAAGGGCTCACCAAGGTCTTCTGGCCTGAAGCATCGAATACTGTGGTATTCATCATCATGGTCATCGTCCTTCTGCTGCGCCCTGCGGGCCTTTTCGGGAAAGAAAAATGAACCGTCAACTGGCAAGCTATCTCGTTCTGGTCGTCATCATCGCACTGTTGCCGGCCATGGGCGCCTACCCTATCTTCATCATGAAGATCATGTGCTATGCGCTCTTCGCCTGTGCCTTCAACCTGCTGCTGGCCTACACCGGCCTGCTGTCCTTCGGCCATGCCGCCTTCCTGGGCGGCGCCGCCTACGCCACGGGCCATGCCCTTACCGTGTGGGGCTTTCCCACGCTGCTGGGCCTGTTGTTCGGCACAGCAGTGGCCGCCGCTCTGGGTCTTGTCATGGGCGCGCTGGCCATCCGCCGCAGCGGCATCTATTTCGCCATGATCACGCTGGCCATGGCGCAGATGGTTTTCTTCTATTTTCTGCAAGCGCCTTTCACCTTCGGCGAGGACGGCCTGCAAGGCATTCCGCGCGGCAGCATTTTTGGCATCGACCTGCGCAACGATCTCAACCTTTATTACCTGGTGATGGTCGTCTTCATCCTTGGCTTTCTCGTGTGCTGGCGCACCGTGAACTCGCCGTTCGGGCAAGTGCTCAAAGCCCTGCGCGAAAACGAGGCCCGCACCATTTCGCTGGGCTATGACGTCACCCGCTTCAAGCTGCTGGTATTCGTGATCTCGGCCACGCTGGCCGGTCTGGCGGGTGCCACCAAATCGCTGGTTTTCGTATCGGCCACGCTGTCAGACGCCACCTGGCAGATGTCCGGCCTGGTCATCCTCATGACACTCATCGGCGGCCTGGGCACCTTTCTCGGCCCGGTACTGGGGGCGCTTATTGTGGTTGTGCTCGAAAACAAAGTGGGCGAGTTCGGCCGGACACTGTCTCAATGGACAGGCATAGAATGGTTCCAGGTACTGGGGGAATCCGTCACCATGGTGATCGGCCTGATCTTCATTATCTGCGTCATGGCCTTCCGCCGCGGCATCATCGGCGAAATCCTGCACCGCTGGGGCGGACGCAAAGCCACCGCCTGATCCAAAATAGCAAAAATGGGGTCAGACACCATAAAAAGTGGTGTCTGACCCCAGTTTTTTTAGTCTTTCTTTTTACCCAGCCCCAGGTAGCTTTCTATTACGCGCGGGTTGTGAGCGAGTTCGCTGGCGGGGCCTTCCAGAACAACTTCTCCGGTTTCCAGCACATAGCCGTAATCAGCCACCTGCAATGCAGC
>JAAZDZ010000148.1 GCA_012512545.1 Alcaligenaceae bacterium
GACAACATCCATGTCATAACTTCCAACCATATGGCCCAGCATCAGCATGCCGGCTAACAAACATAAGCCACCAGCGCCGGTGATGGTCAGCGACATGCGTGCACCACGCCTGGCGTCCAGCCGGTGGTGCCAGTAGGCAATCAGCATGAAGGACGACAGGCTGGTGAGTTCCCAGAACAGAACCAGCTGAATCAGGTTGCCCGACAGCACCACGCCCAGCATTGAACCCATGAAGGCGAGGAAGAAGGAAAAATAACGGGGAACCGGGTCTTCCGGCGACATGTAGTAGCGTGCGTACAACGCAATGAGCGCACCCATGAGGGTGATGATCATTGCGAACAGCCAGGCGAAGCCATCCATGCGCAGGCTGAGATTGACGCCGTGATCGGGCAGCCAGGGAAGCGTGACGCGCACCACCTCGCCATCGAAAATGGCGGGAAAGTGGGAAATGGCGATGCCTGCGCACACCAACGCTATGATGCCCGCAAGCCAAGCTTCTATATTCCGCGCGTTCGAAGGCAGGAAAGCAGCAACAATGCTGCCGAAAAAAGGCAAAGCAAGGATCAGGACAAGCGACATCAGGCGGGCGACTCAGGGGAATGTAAGGTTCGACAGCCCCTTATAATACGATATGTAGCGGCATGTTCGAGGCCACTTAGCGTTTTTTTTATGAAATTCCAGGAGTTTTTCGCTCAGTCGTGCTTTGACCCGCATCAAGAAATGATCTCGCAGTACACTGGATAATGTTGGCTTGTTGCTGACCGTGTGCCGGTCCGGGCGCGCGCACCGGGGCGGGTTGCAGGTCTAATCCCGGAGTACGCTATGGTCGATGCGACCGAAACGCAAAATTCAATTTCTTTTCCCGATATCGAAATTTCCGAAGAGCTCGTACGTCGTTTCGACATAAGCGGGCCTCGCTACACTTCATACCCCACAGCAGACCGTTTCGACTACACCTTCAAGGAAGAGCGGTTTCTGCCCTATATTCAGGAACGCGCCCAGGCGGCCGATAACCCGCCGCTGTCGGTATATTTTCACCTGCCGTTCTGCCGTTCGCTGTGTTATTTCTGCGCCTGTAACAAGATTATCACCCAGGATTACAGCCGTTCGGCCCAATATGTGCGCTATGTGTGCAAGGAAATGGATCTCCTCGCGCCGCATCTGGGCAAGGATCGCCGCACTGTGCAGTTGCACCTGGGCGGCGGCACCCCCACCTTCATGAGCAACGACGAACTCTCCATGCTCATGGACGCCACTCGCAGTCATTTCGAGTTCACGCCAGATGCCGAACTGGGCGTGGAAATCGACCCGCGCACCGTCAACAAAGACACCTTGTCCTTTCTGGCGGGGCTGGGGTTCAACCGCTGCAGCTTTGGCGTGCAGGATTTCGACCCTGCTGTGCAGGCGGCGGTCAACCGCATTCAGCCCATCGAAATGGTGGAGCGGGCAGTCAAGGCCAGCCGCGATACCGGCTACGAATCGGTAAATGCCGATCTCATTTATGGCCTGCCCAAACAGACGCTCGAAAGCTTCCAGCGCACCATCGACGAAATCATTCGTCTTTCGCCTGATCGCATCGCACTCTATAACTACGCCCACCTGCCTGCCCGCTTCAAGGCGCAGCGAATGGTCAAGCCTGAAGACCTGCCGTCCGCAGAAACCCGCCTGCAGATTTTCCTGCTGTCCACCCGCCGTCTGCTGGAAGCCGGTTATGTGTATATCGGGCTGGATCACTTCGCCAAGCCCAACGACGAACTCAACCTGGCGCGTCAGGATAAATCCCTGCACCGCAATTTCCAGGGCTACACCACGCGGGCGGAATGCGATCTCGTCGGTTTCGGCGTGTCGGCCATTGGCAAGGTGGGGCGCTCCTACAACGGCAATGTGCGCACGGTGAATGCCTATTACGAGGCGCTTGATGCGGGCCGCCTGCCGGTGGAACGGGGCTACGATTTATCAACTGACGACGTATTGCGCCGTGATGTCATCATGATTCTGATGTGCAGCATGCCGCTGCGTTTTGCGGAAATCAGCGAAAAATACGGCATTGATTTCGAGCAGTACTTCGCCAGCGAACTCGAACGCCTGCGCCCCTACGAGGAAGTCGGGTTCATGGAAACGAAGAATGGCGTGATTACCGTTACGCCCAAGGGGCGGTTGTTTGTCAGGGCGCTGGGCATGGTGTTCGACAAATACCTCAACCAGCCTACGGTGGCAGCCTATTCGCGCCTGATCTGATTTTCCCGGCCGGGCATTGGCTCGCCGGGTTCCAGGGTGCGCGTGCGGCAAAGGTAGACGGTGACAGCAATGCCAGGCACCAGGAGCAGGACGCGCACCCAGGGCAGGGGTGCAAACCACATCGAGACGGTCAGCGATGTCCACATCAGGGCGAGCGCGGTGATTTTGGCGCGTAGCGGAATCCCGCGCCCTTGCTGGAAGCTGCGCAGGTAGGGGCCGAGGTGGCGCTGGTTCATCAACCACTGGTGCATGCGGTGGGAACCGCGCATGTAGCAGGCTGAAGCCAGCAGGAGAAAAGGGGTGGTGGGCAGCAGCGGCAGGAAAATACCCACAATGCCAAGCAGCAGCGCCACTGTACCCACAATGTTGTAAAGCGTTTTTTTCACGCAGTGTTCCAAGGCTTCCGCTTCCGTAACCACAGAGGAATTCTATCAATATGTCAGACGACAAGGACAAGATTCAGAACCTGTTTATGCGGGTCCCTTTGTTTGATCAGCTTGATGATCAGGAAATCGCGAAGATCACCGCAGGCACGACCGAGCAGCATATCCGCCGCGGCGAAGCGGTGTTTCATCGGGGCGAGCCCTGTAACGGCTTTCACATCATGGTGTATGGCCAGGTGAAGCTGGTGGCGGTGTCGCCCGCCGGGGCGGAGAAAGTCATGCGGCTGCTGGGGCCGGGCGAAAGCTTTGGCGAGGCGCTGATGTTTTTGGGCAGGCCCTATATTCTGTCGGCGGTCGCCCTGGCTGACAGCATGCTGCTGACCGTGGATAAATCCGTACTGCTGGCCGAACTTGACGCCCATCCCATGCTGGCCAGAAAAATGCTCGCCGGTCTGAGCAAGCGGCTGCATTCTTTTGTGTCCGACGTCAAATCCTACTCATTGCATTCGGGCACGCAGCGGGTCATCGGCTATCTGCTGCAGGCGCGCGAAATGGCGGGCGGCCCGGATATCCGGCTTGAAGTCGGGAAAAACGTGATTGCCTCGCGGCTGAACCTTACGCCGGAACACTTCTCGCGCATTCTGCACGACCTTACCGTCAAGGGGCTGATTCGCGTGGAGGGGCGCAACATCAGCATTCTGGACGACGAAGGCTTTCGCATTCACGACGATTGAAAGAAAGCGCTTATCCGGGTGCTGCCGCCGGGCTTCCGTCAGGGTTAACAGCTGTTGCCTTACCACGGAACTCCTTCATAATTTCGAGCGAAACAGTTACACCTCATGCGGCAGCTGAATACCCTGCGCGATCTCGCCGCTCGCCAGGCCGGGCGCCGCCCCCGCTCCGGCCTTACATCATTCAGGAGATTGAGCATGGCGACGACCAAAACTCCGGACACTGAAAACGCCCTGGTGGTGATCGACGCAGAAAGCGCCAGAGTCAAAACGGACAAGCAGGAAAAAGAAGGGCCGGGTCTGATGGCCCGCCTGAGCCGCTGGCTGGAACGCGACCCTTTGCCCGAACCCGAAGATGTGCAGCCTCTGTTCACGGCCCGCCTCACCGATGTCGCCGCCAATCGCCTGGCCAAGCAATGGAGCGCCCGTTACCTGGCGTCCGATGCCAAAGACCGGCGCGCTCTGCTGACCAGCCTGGCCCAGGCAAGCAGCACGCTCGAACCCCGCGAAGATTTCGGCTTGCGCATGTTTCGCCGCCTGTATGCCCAGGTGGAAAGCCTGAACCTGCTGGTTGAGCTGCGGGCCGATATGCTGCGCTGGCGCAAGCAGGTGGCCGGGCTGACTGTGCTGGAGCGCGAGCTTGAAGGCTTGCTGAACGCCTGGTTCGATGTCGGCATGCTGGAACTGCGGCCCATTACCTGGGATTCTCCCGCTTCATTGCTGGAAAAGCTCATTGAATATGAAGCCGTGCATGAAATCCGTTCCTGGGAAGAACTCAAGCACCGGGTGGCCGGGCATCGCCGCTGCTATGCGTTTTTTCACCCGCGCATGAGCAACGTGCCCCTGATCTTCGTTGAAGTGGCTTTCGCGCAGCAGATGGCAGGCAATGTGCAGGTGCTGCTGGACCCTCAGATCCCCGCCGACGACATCGGCAAAGCGCGTTGGGCCATTTTTTATTCGATCTCGAACACGCAGCCGGGCCTGCGCGGCATCAGCTTTGGAAACTTCCTGCTGAAGCGGGTGATCGACGCACTGCTGGGCGATCTCCCACGCCTGAAATCGTTTGCCACCTTGTCGCCCATTCCGGGGTTTGCCGACTGGCTGGCCAGGCAGGATGGTAAAGCCCTGCAGGCCATGCTGACAGACAAAACCGACAAACAGCAGGCTGAAGGCGACCCCGAAGCCGGCCTGAAGTGGGTGGGCAGGCTGAAGGCCGCGGCGGCAGGCCAGGTATCTGATTCAGTGCAGCGCACCGGCCTGCGACTGGCGGTGCATTACCTGAAAACCATGAAGAACGGCCAGCCCCTTGACCCTGTGGCACGCTTTCACCTGGGCAATGGCGCGCGCATTGAGCGCCTGAACTGGGCGGCAGATTGCTCGGCCAAGGGGATGGCGCAGTCTTGCGGCATCATGGTCAATTATCTGTACGAACTCGATCAACTGGACGACAACCTGGCCTTGCTGGCGCAGGGCAAGCCCAAACTGGGGATGAATCTGAGGTGGCGATGAATAGTTCTGAACCCGGCCAGGGGGGCGGGCGCATTGTGCTGGAATATCAGGGCCCGGTCGCCCTGGTTACGCTCAGCCATCCGGGGCGCCTGAACGCCATCACGGTATTCATGTGGCAGGAACTGGCGCGGGTCTTCACCGAGCTTTCCGCCAACGATGCGCTACGCTGCGTGGTGGTGCGCGGCGCAGGCGGCAATTTCGCGGCTGGGGCGGATATCAGCGAATTTCCCGCGCAGCGGGCCGATCTGGCCGGGGTGCGGCACTACCACACCGGCATTCTTGCGCCCGCTTTGTCTGCCATCGCTGCGTGCCAACATCCGGTGCTGGCGCAGATCGAGGGCGTTTGCGTGGGGGGCGGGCTGGAAATCGCCAGCCAGTGCGATCTGCGCATCGCCGGGGCCAGCGCCCGCTTCGGCGTGCCCATCAACCGCCTGGGTTTTCCCATGGCGCCCGATGAAATGCGCGGTCTGCTGGCACTGGCGGGGCGTGCGGTCACCATGGAAATCCTGCTGGAGGGCCGGGTGTTCGGCGCCCAAGAGGCCATGGCCAAGGGGCTGTTGACCCGCATTCTGCCCGACGACCAGGTTCAGGCCGATGTCATGCGGTCGGCGCAGCGTCTGGCCAAAGGCGCGCCGCTGGCGGCGCGCATCAATAAGCAGACGGCAGCCCGCCTGTGCGCCAGCCCCGAACCTCTTACCGAATCCGAATTGCGGAATTTCTTTCGTTATGCGCAAAGCCGCGATCACCATGAAGGTGTGCGGGCTTTTTTGAACGGCTCCGAGCCGACATTCACAGGAGATTGATTTGGAAGGCAATGCCAATCTGTACGCTGTACTGGCAGGGGGATTCCCCTCTGATCGTCGCCAAGTAGCCATCCAGACGCCTGAGCAGGCATATAGCTGGAACGATATTGAAACCATGAGCGGCAGGCTCGCTTCCTTGCTGCAGGCTTTGCAATTGCCCGCTGGCGCCCGGGTAGCCGTGCAGGTGGAAAAATCGCCCATGGCGCTCATGCTTTACCTGGCCACGGTCAGGGCCGGGCTGGTGTATCTGCCCCTGAACACCGCTTACAAGGCGTCCGAAGTCGAATACTTCCTGACCGACGCCGAACCCTCCATGATTGTGTGCGACAGCAAGAACCTGGATTGGGTGACAGCACTGGCGCAAAAGACGGGCACGCCCCATGTCCATACGCTGGACGCCGATGGCAGCGGCAGTCTGGCCGCAGCGGCCGCCAATGCCGACGAGAACTTCCAGACCGTGCAGAGCCAGCCCGACGACCTGGCCGCCATTCTGTATACCTCCGGCACCACAGGGCGCAGCAAGGGCGCCATGCTCACCCACCGTAATTTGTCGTCCAACGCCCAGGTGCTCAAGGAATACTGGGGCTGGCGTGCCGACGACGTGCTGCTGCATATGCTGCCGATTTTCCACGTGCATGGCCTGTTTGTGGCTTCGCATGGCGCGCTGCTGGCGGGCGCCAAAATGATCTGGCTGCCCAAGCTCGATATCGACGAGGCGTTGCGTTACCTGCCGGAAAGCACGGTAATGATGGGGGTGCCCACCTATTACGTGCGCCTGCTGGCCGATGCCCGTTTCACGCGCGAAGTCTGCCGCAATATGCGTCTGTTCATTTCTGGTTCCGCGCCGCTGCTGAACGAAACCTTCAACGAATTCCAGCAACGCACCGGCCAGACCATTCTGGAACGCTATGGCATGAGCGAAACCATTATGCTGACCTCCAACCCATACGAGGCCGGTACGGGCGCGCGTCTGGGCGGCACGGTGGGCCGGGCCCTGCCTGGCGTTTCCGTGCGCGTGGTCGATGAAAACGACGCCCAAGTGGCGGCTGGCACCATCGGCAATGTGCAGGTCAAGGGGCCGAATGTGTTTTCCGGCTACTGGCGCATGCCAGAGAAAACCCGCGAGGAATTCACCGCCGATGGCTGGTTCCGCACGGGGGATGTCGGCTTGTTCGGCGGCGAAGGCGTGCCGGACGATTATCTGACCATTGTCGGGCGCAGCAAGGATCTCATTATCTCAGGTGGATACAACGTATATCCTAAAGAGATTGAGCTGCTGATTGACGCCTTGCCGGGCGTAAACGAATCCGCCGTGATCGGCGTGCCTGACCCCGACTTCGGTGAAGCAGTAGTGGCGGTCGTGGTGCCCAAGGC
>JAAZDZ010000149.1 GCA_012512545.1 Alcaligenaceae bacterium
TCTATATAGCCTGAAGAAATAAACAAACAGGAAATAATTAGTCGCTGTTTTGAAGAGGGATTGTTAATGTTTAGACTTTTGACACCACAACAAATTCTCGACATGAAACAGCAGACCCTCAACCCTCTTTCTCTCCTGCGCTCAGGCGTTCGCCGCCTTGCCTTGGGAGTCGGCCTGGCTCTGGCAAGCAGCACCGCGCTGGCCGCATGGCCAGAGCACCCCGTTACGATCATGATGGGCTTTCCGGCTGGCTCTGGCGTTGATGTGATCGCCCGTGGGGTCCAGGGCCCGCTGGAAAAAGAACTGGGCGTGCCTGTCATCATCGACTACCGCGCCGGCGCGGGAGGCAATCTGGCGTCTTCTGTCGTTGCCCGCGCCGCACCCGACGGCTACACGCTGCTGCTGGGCACTGCCGCCACCCATGGCATCAACCCGGCCATTTACAAGGAACTGCCCTTCGACGTCGAGGAAGACTTCACGCCAATCGCTACACTGGTTGACGTTTCCAACGTGCTGACGATCAACCCGGATGTCATCAATGTAGATACGATTGAGGAATTCATCGCCGAAGTAAAGGCCAACCCCGAAAAATACTACTTCGCTTCCACTGGTGTCGGCACCGGCACCCAGCTCGCCTTTGAAGAGTTCAACGCCCGGGCTGGCCTGAAAATGGTACACGTGCCCTACAAGGGTGGCCCCGAGGCGCTGCAATCGGTCGTGAAAGGCGAAACCTGCTGCATCTTCAATCAGGTGCAAACTGTTCTGGGCCAGTACAAGGCTGGCAATGTGAAGCTGCTGGGTGTCTCGACCGCCAAGCGTGTCGATGTAGTGAAAGAGATTCCGACAATTTCCGAACAGATCATTCCCGGCTTCGACAGCTACATCTGGTTCGGCCTCTTCGGCCCCAAAGACATGGACCCTGCCCTGACCCAGCGCATCAATGAGGTGGTCAACAAGGCACTGCAGGAACCCACCGTTGCCGAGCGTTTCGTGTCAACCGGAAATGCGATCCGCCTGAGCACGCCGGAAGAGTTCACACAGATCGTTCACGATAACCGCAAGAAATGGGCACAAGTCGTCGAGGAAGCGGGCCTCACCCCTCAATGAGAAAAACTTTTTTTTGAAACTTGTCACCCGTCAATGGTTGAAAGCGGCTGCCACCCTTACGATGAAATCATCCATTCAACGTTAAGGAGAAAATAAATGAGCAAAGCCGTTTTCACCATGGAACCTTTTACCTGTCCTTCCTGTGTAAAGAAAATCGAAAACACCGTTGCAAAAGTTGACGGGGTTCAGGAAGTGCAAGTCATGTTCAATTCGGGCCGTGTGCGGGTCGAATTTGATCAGGCCCAGACCACAGCCGATACGGTACAAGACACCATCGAGCGGCTGGGCTACCCGGTGTTATCCAAGAAAGTCTCGTAAACGCAAGGAATGGCGGCCCTCAGGGCGCCATTCCTTTCTTTCTGCCTGGATGCATGGGAGCATGACATGAAACACATCAAAAATTCTCATATTGCCGCTGTAACTGGCCTGATGCTGCTGATTGCTTTTGCATTGCATCTGGCCGGGCTTTCACAGGAAAAGGATTATGTCCTGATCGCCTCTTCTCTTTTCGCAGGCTATTTTATCGCCATCAAGGCTTTCAAAGCGCTGCGCATGAGGGCTTTCAGTATTGAACTGCTGGTTACCATCGCCGTTATCGGTGCGTTGATTATTGGCGAGTATGTCGAATCAGCCGTCGTGACCTTTCTCTTTATTTTTGGCGCCTATCTGGAATCCCGCACGCTTGAGAAAACCCGCTCCTCACTGCGCAACCTCATTGATCAGACCCCAACCGAAGCCACGGTGATCCGCCCGGAAGGTCATATCAAAGTGCCTGTTGAAGACGTGATCAAAGGCGACAGAGTGTTGATCCGCTCGGGGGAAAAAGTGGCCGTGGACGGCGCCATTGTTTCCGGCCAGGCTCTGATTGTCGAAGCCGCCATTACAGGCGAATCCGTACCGGCCAGCAAGGCGCTGGGCGACCGCGTTTTCAGTGGCACCATCGTGGACAATGGCTATATTGAAGTCACTGCTGATCGCGTGGGTGACGACACCACGTTCGCCAAAATCATCGAAATGGTGGAAGAGGCGCAAGAAACCAAGACCCGGACACAGAAATTCCTGGATCGTTTCGCGCAGATCTACACGCCGGCCATCGTCATTCTGTCCATCCTGGTCTATGCCGTGTCCCGCAACGTCGAACTGGCGCTGACTTTTCTGGTCATTGCCTGTCCTGGCGCGCTGGTCATCTCAGCACCGGTTTCCATGGTGGCGGGTATTGGCAACGGCGCGCGCAATGGTGTGTTGGTCAAAGGCGGTGAAATCATGGAAAAACTTTCCAGGATCGACGTGGTCATTTTCGACAAGACCGGCACCCTGACCAAGGGCAAACCTGAAGTCACGGAAGTCAAAAGCTGGGGCATGGAAGAAAATGCATTGTTGCGCCTGGTGGCCGAAGCAGAAAGGCTTTCCGAGCACCATCTGGGGCAGACGATTGTCGCCGAAGCCAAGAAACGCGAACTGGCCCTGAACGAAGAGCCCCAGAATGTGCAGATCGTCAAGGGCGGCGGCATGCTGGCTACTGTGGCGGGGCAGCAGCTGGCCATCGGCAACCGCAAATTGATGACAGACAACAGCGTATCGTTCAGTGATGAAGTGGAAGCCTACGCCACGGCCCGCGAAAAGGCTGGCAACACCGCCGTGCTTATCGCCATCGACCAGCAGCTGGCGGGCGTGATCTCGATTGCCGATCAGATCAAATCGGAAGCCAGGGCCGCCATTCAACAATTACGCGCGACTGGCGTGAAACAGGCCATCATGCTGACTGGCGACAACCGCCACACGGCGCAACTAGTGGGCGACGAGCTTGGCCTTGATGCCGTACACGCCGAGCTGCTGCCGCAAGACAAGGTAAAGTGGGTCACCCGGCTGAAGGAGCAGGGCTATCGCGTCGCCATGGTGGGCGACGGCATCAACGATGCTCCCGCGCTGGCTACGGCTGATGTCGGCCTGGCCATGGGAATTGGCGGCACCGACATTTCGATGGAAACCGCCGATATTGTGCTGATGTCCGACCGGCTGGACCAATTTGCCCACGCCTATTCGCTGGCCAAGGCCACGGTGCGCAATATGCAGCAAAACACCATCATGGCCGTAGGCACGGTGGTGCTGTTGCTGATCGGCGTGCTGCTGGGCAAGATCTTCCTGGCTTCGGGCATGCTGGTACACGAGCTGAGCGTGCTGTTGGTGACCCTCAATGCCGTCCGACTCATACGCTATCGGGCACGCAACAGCGCAGGCCGCCAAGCCGCCTGTATCGCCAATTCCCCCACTGATTGCCAGGCTGCCTGATACGCGCTTCGCCGCTATCATCACGTCAACCAGGATTCCTGCGGCTCCCCCCTTCCCATGAGCCGCCGGAATCTCGCATCGTTTCCGGGCGCCGCGCCGGAGACCGCCAGATCACGATTCTTAACCTTGACACACTTGCTGATCGAGCAAACCGCTCAGTAACATTATTTCAAAAACTGAAACACCCCTCGGTTAGAATCGTCAAACCTGGCTGCGATATTCTGCGCCATTGTTTTACCTCCCATCACTGCTTTTGCTGTTCGTCGCACTGTGATGCGCGTAAGCCGCAGGCACTGTCATGGCACGGCGCCATCTCAATGACACCGCTCCAAACTCCATGCGCAAAAACCTACCCGTCACCCAAAACGTCTACACATTTCCACCCGACCAGACGCTGATCTCCATCACCGACCTGAAAGGCCGCATCACCTATTGCAATGCCAGCTTTGTAGCTGTCAGCGGCTTTACCTGTGAAGAATTGCTCGGCCAGCCGCATAATATTCTGCGCCACCCCGATATGCCTCAGGAAGCGTTCCGGGATATGTGGGACACCATTCAGAACAGCCTGCCCTGGACGGGGCTGATCAAGAACCGGCGCAAGAATGGCGATCATTATTGGGTGCGGGCGAATGCCACGCCCGTGCGTGATGGCGACACGATAGTCGGCTTTCTGTCAGTCCGCACGCATGCCCCTGCCGCCGACATCGAAGCGGCTGAACAGCTCTATGCCCGCATGCGCGAAGAGGCCCAGGCGGGTAAGCGGCAGACGGTTCTGCATCGCGGCCACATAGTCAGGCGCACGCTGCCGGGCCGGTTGATGGCCTTGAGCAAACCTGGCCTGGGCGGGCAGCAAGCCATGCTGGCGGCATTCGCGGCTGGCCTGCCGCTGGCCGCCATGAGCGCGGGCGCTCCCATGTGGGGCAACCTGCTTGCCGGTGTTGTCGGCGCCCTGGCTGCCAGCATAGGGCTGCATGTAATGACCATACGGCCTCTCCGGCAAGTGGTGAGAACCGCCAATCTGCTGGCCAGCGGCGATCTCACCCGCTTCATCAATGTGACTGACAGCGGCGAAATCGGCCAGGTGCAGCTGGCGCTGGCGCAACTGACCGTTTCGGTAAGGACGGTGGTGCGCGATGTGCGGCATGAAGTCGCCAATCTGCTGGGCGGCACCCAGGAAATTGCCGGCGGCAACCAGGACCTTGCCGCGCGCACCGATACGCAGGCGCATAACCTGCAGCGTTCCGCCGCAGCCATGGATCAAATCTACGGCACGATTCAACAGACTTCACGCCTTTCCGAAGAAGGCGCACAGCAGGCGCATGCCGCCTTCCAGGTGGCGGAACGCGGCAACAGCGCCGTTCAGCATGTGGCCGATACCATGCAGGAAATCGCCACTTCGTCAGAACGCATTCACGACATCATTGCCGTGATTGAAAGCGTTGCCTTCCAGACCAATATTCTGGCCCTGAACGCCGCGGTCGAGTCAGCCCGCGCGGGCGAGCATGGGCGCGGTTTCGCAGTGGTGGCCTCGGAAGTGCGGGCCCTGGCGCAACGCACCGCTGGTGCCGCCAAGGAAGTCCGCGAACTGATTCAGGAATCGGGCACGCGCGTATCTGCCGGCGAACACCGGGTCGAGGAAGCCCGTCAGCGCATGGCGGAAGTCATGGACAGCGTCCAGAAAATGGCTGTGGTGCTGGATCAGATCAATACCGCTGCACAAGACCAGACACGCGGCGTCGGGCATATCAACGACGGCTTCGGCGAACTGGAATCCATCACCCAGCAAAACATGGCCATGGTGGACGAACTGGCCTCTGCTGCGCACTCCCTCAACCACCAGGTGGGCGCGGTTCACAACACCATCCGTGTATTCCGGCTGACTGAACGGGACACCACTTTGGCCGAGGTAGATGCCGTCGCCCTGCGCAAGGAACAGCGTAAAAACGCCATCAACGAAGACGGCCATATCAATTTCTCGCACGAACTCGCCAGGCACCGCCAATTGCGCGTCATGCTGCGCAATGCCATCAATCGCAAACTGCAGGTGGACGAAAAAATCGGGCGCGACGACTGTTGCACTCTGGGCGCCTGGCTGGCAGGCCCCGGTCACCAGCAACATGGGCACACTCATGCCCACGCTGAACTGCATGCCATACATGCGGCATACCATCAGGAACTGGGCCATGTGGCCGTCAACATCAATAAGAAGCGCTTCAACGAGGCCACTGCCTTGCTTGAGTCCGGCCAGCCCCTGCATGCAACCGGCCAGAAGCTGACAAAAGCCGTGGAAAACATGGCGGCCATCGCATGAGCTTGCAGGTTCTGGTCGTCGATGACGACCCTTTATGCCTGCGCATTGCCGCCAGACTGCTGCGCGGCATGGGGCACGGAGGTGCGCTGGCCACCCAGGGCGAAAAAGCGTTGCATCTGCTGGCTGAAAAATCTTTTGACCTGATGTTGCTCGACATCAACATGCCCAATGGGATGAGCGGCCAGGATACCCTGATGGAATTACGCCGCCGCGAAGCCCCCACAGGCCACCGCAAGCTGCCTGCCCTGATGTTGTCGGGCCAGCATGACGACAGCACACGAACGTTTTTCATCCAGATCGGCGCCGATGGTTTTCTCACCAAGCCGCTGGATGCCAACGCCCTGGCGAATGAACTGGATCGTCTGCGAAGCCTGGGACATTTCTGAACCATGCCAATAACTTTGCCCTGGGCCCTCTTCTTTGCCATCGCCCTTGTAGCAGCCGCCGCTCTGGCAGCCGCGTTGTCTTGGCGGCTGGCAAGGCGCGGGCAGACTGCTCTGGGGCTCAATGCGCTCGTGCACATGGTTGGCGCCACGCGCCTGAGCAACGACGCCGTGTGCCTGCTGGATGCCGCAGGCCATATCATCTGGGCGAATGCCCCCTACCTGGAGCTGACCGGGTATGCTCAGGACGAACTGCTGCACCTTTCTCTGCACGATCTGCTGAGCCGCCAGATTGATGATTCAGTCACCGTGCAGACGATTCATTCCGCCATGCAAGATGTGCGTGAACTGCGTATCGACACGCAGTTCCAGCCCAAGGACGGCAGCGCTTTCTGGACCATTATCGAACTGCACCCCATCCACCAGCCGCAATCCCGGCGTCTGATCGGATACGCTGTGGTGCAGATCAACATCGACAGCCAGCGCCGCCAGCGCGCGCTCACCGAACAAGCCTTGCGCGACCGCCAGGCGATTCTCAATATTCTTGACGAACATGCTCTCGTAACTGAGTCCGACCTGAAAGGCATCATCACGCGGGCCAATCAGCGTTTCATGGACGTCAGCGGTTATACGAAAACGGAGCTGCTGGGGCAGAATCATAATATTGTCAGTTCCAGAATCCACGGCCCGGAATTCTGGGGAACAGTCTGGAGAACGATTTCACAGGGGCAGATCTGGCGTGGCGAAATCTGCAATCGCGCCAAGGACGGCTCTTTATATTGGGTGGACAGCGTCATTGCCCCCATGCTCGGAACCGACGGGCGCCCGGTCAGCTATGTATCCATACGCACCGACATCACCGGACTGGTCAAGGCGCAGCAAAAGGCGCAAAAGAGCGAACGCCTGCTGCGTTCGGCCATTGATGCCCTGGATGAAGCATTTGCTCTCTACGATGGCCATGAGCGCCTGGTGTTCTGCAACGATAAATACCGCGCCCTGTTCGACCCCCATCATGAACAGGAAAATATTGTCGGTCTGTCGGCGGAACAGGTGTTGCGCATGGCCATGGAGCAAAAGACATACATGGCCGCCATGGACGACCCGCAAGCCTGGCTGGACGAGCAATTGAAGCTGTGGCGCCAGCCCAGCTACCAGCAACGCGCCCAGCTCAGCAATGGCCGCTGGGTCAAAAGCATTGGCCTGATCACGCCAGACGGCATGCTTGCCATGTTCCGCATGGATATCACCGACCTGCAGCTGGCGCTGGAAGCCGCCGACGCGGCCTCTCTGAGCAAAAGCCAGTTCCTGGCGAATATGAGCCATGAGATACGCACGCCGATGAACGCCATTCTGGGCATGCTGCAATTGCTGAAACAAACCAGCCTGACCCCTGAGCAGCAGGATCTGGTATTTCATACGAAGGGCGCTGCGCGGTCGTTACTGGGCATCCTCAATGATGTGCTGGATTTTTCCAAGGTAGAAGCCGGAAAAATGACCCTGGATGTCCAGCCGTTCGAGCTGGACTCCTTGCTGAGTGACCTGGCCACCATCTTGTACGGCGCTTTGAAAACACCTTCGCTGGAACTCATTTACGATATCGACCCCAACATCCCGCCCGTGCTCGTTGGCGACTCTACGCGGTTGAAGCAGATACTCATCAACCTGGGCGGCAACGCCATCAAATTCACCGAGCGTGGTGAAGTGCAGGTCATGCTGCACGTCTTGCGACGCGATGCGCGCGCTGTACGTCTGCGCTTTGCTGTTGTGGACAGTGGCATCGGCATCAAGCCCGAGGCATTCGCCGATCTGTTTTCAGCCTTCAGCCAGGCCGAAGGCTCGACATCGCGCCGCTATGGCGGCACAGGTCTGGGGCTGGCCATCAGCCAAAGCCTGGTGACACTCATGAACAGCAATCTGGAGCTGATCAGCGAACCGGGCAAGGGCAGCTGCTTCTACTTCGATATCACGCTGCCTGTAAGCGAGTCCCCACCCCGGCCTGAGCCGCCGCAGGCGCTGCACGCCGACAACGTGCTGCTGCTGGAACCGCACGCGGGTTCTCAGCAGGCGATCAGCAAGATGCTGCGCCACGGACTGGGGGGTGCGATACATGCATTTGCCGACGTTGCAGCCAGCGCCGCCGCCCTGAACAGCGGCCTGGCTCCCAACCTGGCCATTCTGAATAGCGATGTCGAAGGCTTTTCTCATTTGATTGATCTGCTACGCGACCACGCCCAGGCTGCCGATGCGCCTTCGCCTCAAATACTGCTGATCACGGCGCGCCAGCGCTTCACGCCCACCGGGCTGCCCACGCTGCGCAAGCCCCTGACATTCTCCATGGTGCGCAACGCATTGCGGCGCGCCAGCCAATCCCAACCCAACGGGCAACAGACCACTCAGTCCCGACAGCGTCTGCACGGCCTGCGGCTGCTGCTGGTGGAAGACAACGAAATCAACCAGATGGTGGCCGTGAGGCTGCTTGAAAATGAAGGCGCTGCCATCGACGTGGCAGACGATGGACAGCAGGGGCTGGACGCCCTGCAGACGGCCTCTGAGCCCTACGATCTGGTGCTGATGGACGTACACATGCCCGTTATGGATGGCCTGCAGGCAACGCGTGCGATCAGGCGCATACCCCGCTTCGCCAACCTGCCCATTGTCGCCATGACGGCCAATGTCCAGCAGGCCGACCAGGAAGCCAGCATTGAGGCTGGCATGAACGCGCACCTGGGCAAACCCTTTGAGCTGGCCGCCCTGGTCGCAGTCATTCTGCGGCTCACTGCACATCGGGTACCCGCCGCCGCAGCCACATGGCGCCAGCCTCAGGACAAA
>JAAZDZ010000150.1 GCA_012512545.1 Alcaligenaceae bacterium
CGCCAAGGAAATGGGCTACACCGGGCGGGAAGACCCCTTCTTTTTCTGCAAACCGGCCGATGCCGTACTGTATGTGCCGGAAGGGCAGACCGGCGAGCTGCCTTACCCTCCGCGCACCTCCGATCTGCACTACGAGATCGAACTGGTGGTGGCGCTGGGCAGTGGTGGCCGCGATCTCAGTCTGGAGCAGGCGGCGGCGGCCATCTACGGTTATGCCATTGGCCTGGACATGACCCGTCGCGACCTGCAAGGCGTGGCCAAGAAGCAGGGCCGCCCCTGGGAAGTGGGCAAGGCGTTTGACTTCGGCGCGCCCATGGGGCCGGTTCATCCCGCGCAGCAGGTCGGCGGGCTGGACGACGCGGCCATTACGCTGGCTGTCAACGGCGAAACCCGTCAAAACGGCAATATTTCCCAGATGATCTGGAATATTGCCGAATCCATTTCCTATCTTTCAGGCTTGTTCGAGCTGAAGGCGGGCGATCTCATCTTCACCGGTACGCCGGAAGGCGTGGGCGCGGTGGTGCCCGGCGACGTGATGGTGGGGGCAGTGCAGGGGCTGGGCGAACTCAAGGTCAAAGTGATAGCTTAACAACGATCAAGGCGCACTGAGCGCTTTGGCGGCATAGTTCATGGCTATGCCGATCCGGGACGCGGCAAGTCGTCTCGGTTTCAAACAAAGCGCTCATGTCACGTACTGGATTTGTTCCATCAACCGGCACCGACGGCCCAGTCGATGCCGGGCTCGAACTGGTTTGCCCCGCTGGTAGCCTGCCATCCCTCAAAGCGGCCATCGACCACGGCGCCGACTGCGTGTATCTGGGGTTTCGCGACGCCACCAACGCGCGCAACTTCGCGGGTCTCAATTTCGATGCGACCGCCATCGCCGAAGGCATACGATACGCCCACGATCGCGGGCGCAAAGTCTTTCTGGCCCTCAATACCTACCCGCAGCCCGATGGCTGGCAAGAATGGCGCGCCGCCATGGACCGCGCCGCCGAATCCGGCGTTGATGCAGTCATCGTCGCCGACCCGGGCCTGATGGCCTACGCGGCTGCCACACACCCTGATCTGCGTCTGCATCTGTCAGTGCAAGGCTCGGCAACCAACTACGAAGCCATCAATTTCTACCACGAACACTTCGGCATACAGCGGGCTGTGCTGCCGCGCGTGCTGTCGATTACCCAGGTAGAGCAGGTCACTGAAAGCACCCCGGTGGAAATCGAGGTGTTCGGCTTCGGCAGCCTGTGCGTCATGGTAGAAGGCCGCTGCGCCCTGTCTTCCTACACCACGGGCGAATCGCCCAATACCCATGGCGTGTGTTCGCCCGCCCGGCATGTCCGCTGGCAGGATACCCCGCAGGGGCTGGAATCGCGCCTGAACGGCGTGCTGATCGACCGCTATTCCAAGAATGAGAATGCGGGTTATCCCACTTTATGCAAGGGCCGCTTTGATGTGGCAGGCGAGAACTACTACGCCCTGGAAGAGCCAACCAGCCTTAATACGCTGGAAATCCTGCCCAAGCTCATGGCCATGGGCGTGAAGGCGGTCAAGATAGAAGGCCGCCAGCGCAGCCCCGCCTATGTCACGCAGGTGACCCGGGTATGGCGCCAGGCCATTGATATGGCGTGTGCGAATGCAGCCCGTTATTCCGTGCGTCCCGCCTGGTCAGCCGAACTGGCCAAGGTCGCTGAAGGCCAGCAGCAGACGCTGGGCGCCTATCACCGCCCCTGGAAATAGTGCCTGACCCCATTCAATCAAAGAGGAAAGCATGAAGATTGCTCTTGGACCCCTGCAATACTATTGGCCGCGGGTGGCTACGCTGCAGTTCTATGAATCCGTCCGGGAATGGCCGGTGGATATTGTTTATCTGGGTGAAACCGTTTGCTCGCGGCGCCACGAGCTGCGCCTGCCTGACTGGCTGGATGTGGCCGACATGCTGCACGATGCCGGCAAAACAGTGGTGCTGGCCACTCAGGTGCTGCTGGAATCGAATGTGGAACTGAACACCATGCGCAAAGTGGCCGACAACCCGGACTATGGGGTGGAAGCCAACGATATGGGCGCCGTCCGTTACCTGAAAGGGCGGCCGTTTGTTGCCGGGCCGTATCTGAACATCTACAGCAAGCCCACGCTTGATGTTCTGGCCCAGGCGGGCGCCAGCCGCTGGGTCATGCCATTGGAAATGGGCCGCGCCGGGCTGCATCGCCTGCAGCAGGACAGGCCGGCAGGCATGCAGACAGAGGTCTTCGCCTATGGCCGCATGCCGCTGGCATTCTCGGCGCGCTGCTTTACCGCCCGCAACCGCAACCTGCCAAAGGACAACTGCCAGTATGTCTGTATGGACCACCCCGATGGCCTGCTGATGCAAACCCGCGAAGCGCAGGATTTTCTCACCATCAATGGCATACAAACCCAGTCGGCGCATGTGTACACTCTGATTCACGAGCTTGAGGAACTCTCGCAATTGGGCGTTGATGTGGTCCGGCTCAGCCCTCAATCGCAGCATATGGAAGAAGTGGTGCGGGCCTTCAAGGCTGTGCTGGATGGCGAAACAGGCGCGGCGGAAGCGCACGAGGCGCTTGAGCCGCGCATGCCTGCCGCCGCCTGCAATGGGTACTGGTATGGCCGCCCCGGCCTGGAAATGGTGCAACCGCAATATACAGGAGCAGTCTGATGAGTCATGAAATTGAACGGTTTCGGGTGCCAGCGCCGCTGGGCCGTCTGCTGGGCCTGTTGCCCAAGCGCCCCGGTTCGCAGTTGTTCGTCACCGGCCTGAATCTGACCCTGGCCCCCCATCTGCCGATCGACACCTGCAGCATGCTGGAAGGGCGTTCCCTTCGCATCGAGGTGGCAGATGCGGGCCTGCGATTCGACTATACCTGGCGCGCCAGCGCCTTTCGGGCCGCCAGTCATGGCAGCCAGGTTCCGGACCTCACCATCCGTGCCGACGTCTGGGATTTTCATCAACTGATTCAGCGCGGCGAAGACCCGGATACTTTATTCTTCAGCCGCCGTCTGGTGATGGAAGGCGACACCGAGCTTGGCCTGCTGGTGAAAAACACGCTCGATTCCCTGGATATGGATGTATTGCGCCCCGGCAAGGTACTGGAAAACCTGCTGGCGGCGCCGCGCATGCGCCTGGGCAGGCCGCAGGCATAACAACACCGTTTGCATTTCCATGAAGGCGGCGGCGTGGGGTGATACCATCTCAACGCTGCCGCCTTCGCTGTTTCGTTGCATAGAATAGTGCAGCGGAACGCAGTGTCCGGCGTGCCGCTTTCATGGGAATTTTCGCCTGTCATCGTCGGAGTCGTCTTGAATCACCGCCATGTTATGTCCCCCATTGAGCCGGGGCTGATTGTTCTGCATTCCAATCGCATGGAAGTGCTGCGTGACGGCCTGGTGCAGTGGCTGGCGGGGCACCCGCTTGACCCTCTGGAAACCGACATCATCACGGTGCAGAGCAACGGTATTGCGCAATGGCTGCGCAGCACCCTGGCCCGCACCGGCGCGGATGGCGGGCCAGGCATTGCGGCGGCGCTCGATACCCCCATGCCTTCCCGCCTGATGTGGTCGCTCTATCGCCGGGTGCTCGGGGAAGCGCAGGTGCCGGAATCCTCGCCGCTGGACGAGCAGCCGCTGACCTGGCGGCTGATGCGTCTGCTGAGCAATATAGCGGGGCGCGCAGTCTATGCGCCTTTGCAGCGTTTTCTGGACGATGACGCCGACTTGCGCAAGCGCTACCAACTGGCTGAGCGCCTGGCCGATCTTTTCGACCAGTATCAGGTCTATCGCGCCGACTGGCTGGCCGATTGGGAAGCCGGGCTTGATCACCTGCGCGGCCCTGGCGAGCCTCGCGCGCTCGACGCTGACCAGCTTTGGCAGGCCGCCTTGTGGCGCGATATTCTGGCCGATGTCGGGCCGCAGGCGGCAGCGCTGGGCAGGGCAGGGGTGCACGAACGCTTTGTCGAAGCCCTGCGGCATTGGCAGGCATCGCAGGGCAGGCCGGACCTCCCCCGGCGTATTGTCGTCTTCGGGGTCAGCTCCTTGCCAAGGCAAAGCCTGGAAGCGCTGATCGAGGCGGCGCGCTGGACACAGGTGCTGGTGTGTGTGCACAACCCGTGCGAATACCACTGGGCAGACATCGTCGAAGGCCGTTCCCTGCTGCGCAGCGTGAAACGGCATCAGCAGCTCAAGCCTGGCCGCCCGGCCGAACTGGATGAAGACAGCCTGCATGCCCAGGCGCATCCGCTGCTGGCTTCCTGGGGTCGCCAGGGGCGCGATTACATTGCTCTGCTGGAAGAGCTGGAAGATGAATCCGCCAATCAGGGTTCCGAACCCATCCCTTTCATGGTGGCGCCCGCGTTTGCCGAGGTAGACGAAACCACCATGCTGGGGGCTTTGCAGGATGATATCCGCGGCCTGCGCTCGCTGGCCGACGTGAAAGAGGCGGGGCGCATTGCGGCGGCCGGCGATTCCTCTGTGCATTTCCATATTGCCCACAGCGCTTTGCGCGAAGTGGAAATCCTGCACGATCAGTTGCTGGCCGCCTTCAATAACGACCCTGAGCTGCAGCCGGACGACATCATTGTGATGGTGCCGGATATCGAGCAGTATGCCCCTTATATCGAAGCGGTTTTCGGTTTGTACGGCCCCGAAGACAGGCGCCGCATTCCCTACTTCATCGTGGACCGCGGGCCGGGGCAGGTCAATAC
>JAAZDZ010000151.1 GCA_012512545.1 Alcaligenaceae bacterium
AGTCTATACAGTTGCCGTGCGAGTGTTTTGCGAAGTCTGCATCAGCGCGAAGACATCGACGATGGGCGCTACGCTGCCATCTCCGAGAATCGTCGCTGCCGATACGCCTGGAATTTTCTTGTAGTTGGCTTCGAGGTTTTTGACGACGACCTGGTGCTGCCCGACAAGGTGATCGACCAGCAAGGCAAAACGGACATCCTGCACTTGAAGGATAACCGCAATCGCCTTGGTGATTTCTTTTTCGGCGTTCTTGACATCGAAGACTTCGTGCAGCTCGACCAGCGGCAGGTAGTCGCCACGCACCTGCAGCACCCGTTCGGACTCAGATATTGAGTGAATCTGATCGGCCGTGGGCTGCATGGATTCCGTGACGTTGCTCAAGGGCAGAATGAAGACTTCTTCGCCCACGCGCACAGACATGCCATCAAGAATAGCCAATGTCAGCGGCAGCACGATGCGGATGGTTGAGCCTTCGCCAGGTTTGGAGAAGATCTGGATATGGCCGCCCATGCCCTGGATGTTCCGGCGCACGACGTCCATGCCGACGCCCCGGCCGGAAATTTCCGTGACCTGCTCAGCCGTGGAAAAGCCGGGCGCAAAAATAAGCGGCCAGATTTCTTCGTCGGGTGTACTTTCGTTGACCGGAAAACCCTGAGCCATGGCCTTTTTAAGGATTTTCTCGCGATTCAGGCCGGCGCCATCGTCGCGTACTTCGATGACGATCTGACCGCCATGGTGCTGGGCTGCCATGGTGATGGTGCCTTCGGCGCTCTTGCCGACTTCCACCCGGCGCTCTGGCGATTCGACACCGTGGTCGATACTGTTGCGCACCAGATGGGTGAGCGGATCGATAATGCGCTCGATCAGGCTTTTGTCGAGTTCTGTTGCCGCGCCTTGCGTGACCAGGCGGATATTCTTGCCCATCTTGGCAGCTGCCTCGCGCACCACGCGGGGGAAACGGCTGAAGACGAAATCCATGGGCACCATGCGGATCGACATGACGGCTTCCTGGAGATCGCGGGCGTTGCGATCCAGCTGTTCAATGCCATTGAGCAGACGATCGTGCAGGACGGGATCGAGCGTGGAGGCTGTTTGCACCAGCATGGCCTGGGTAATGACAAGCTCGCCCACCAGATTGATGATCTGATCGACTTTTTCAACGCCCACGCGAATGGTGCTGCTGCCGGTATTGGCGCCGGTAGGCATGGATGCCGCAGCGGATTTGGCCGCTGGCTTGGCCGCCGGTTTTTCAGCAGGTTTTTCTGCGGCAGGTGCAGGTGCGGCGGCGGGCGCGGGCGCTGCCACGGCTTCAGCCTGGGCAGGCGCAGAAGGCGCGGCAGGGGCTGCCGTGGCAGCAGGCGCGGCCTCGCGGCTGAATTCGACCTGATCTTCGTTGACGATGAAGCAGCAGACCGCTGCGATGTCCTCTTGGGAGGTGGTGGTCTTGAGCCAGAACGTGATTGTGTCGCTTGTGCGTTCTTCGTGCAGCACTTCGCCCATCAAGGCCATTTCAGTGGCCAGCGACTGCATGTCGCCTTCCTTGAGGCGTGAAACCTTGACTTTCAGGGGCTGGTCGCCGCTTGCGGGTGCTGCTGGAGCAGCCGCGGCCGGAGCAGGCTCAGGAGCCGGAGCTGGAGGCGGCTCGGCGGCGGGCGCCGCAGCGGCCTGTGCCGGTGCCGCCGTCTGGCCACCGTGGCGTTCTTCTGCCAGGGTGCGCAGCTGCGCGCAGATACGATCGTAGGCTTCCTGGCTGGGCTCTTGCTGGTTCCTGTATGCAGCGACTTGGTCCATCAACACATCTTTGGTCTCAAGAAAGAGGTCTATCATGTCTTTGCGGAGCACCATTTCATCACGCCGGATGTAATCGAGCAGGTTCTCAAGCAAATGCGTTGTATCGGCCAACATGCCGAAGCAGCCGAACGTACCGGCTCCCCCCTTGATGGAATGAGCAGCCCGGAAAATACCATTGAGCTGATCAATATCGGGGTTGTCAACATCCAGATTCAGAAGCAGCTGCTCCATATCGGTGAGCAACTCATCCGCTTCATCAAAGAATGTATCGAAAAACTGACTCAGGTCCACGCCTGCACTCATGATCGATTCCCTTATCACACTTCAGTGTCATGATGCTGCCCCGGCCACGCGCCGGACTACGGCATTATTACCCAATGTTACTTTTTTTGTACGCCTTGTGTTTCAAGGACTGACAGACCTCTGGGGTGGAGGCACCACCGGCTCTACTAATTGTGAGCCTTCGGCCCGGGGTGTCAGCGGCATTTCAAATGGCACCTCTGTTATGCCATACACCCCACCAGGCGCGGATCCGTCTGCTGGAGGAACGCTGCCTGGCAGCCCCATATCGGGCGGAAATCCAAAAATATTTGACGGGGGTTCGGGCGGCGGCAGCATACGCTGCTCAACGCCCAGGTTCTCGCTGCCTTCGCTGCCCAGCACCTCGGTGAGATCGAGCGGCGTTGCGTAAGTGGCGTCCTGTTCATCCATGCGGCGCTCGGCGCGGCGATTCAGCACCAGAATGCTGATGCGCCGGTTGGCGTCGGCATAGGGGTCGTCAACGAGGTTGACCGTGGACGACAGCCCCAACACCCGGCGCACCTTGGTTTCGTCCATGCCCCCCGCTACCAGTTCCCGCCGGGCGGTATTGGCGCGATCGGCGGAGAGTTCCCAGTTGGAATATTCGCGTTCACCTGACGCATACTGAGTGGCATCGGTATGGCCGGTAATACTGATGGCATTGGGCATGCCATTGAGCACAGGGCCCAACTGGCGCAGCACCACACGCATTTCACGCTGCAGCCTGGCGCTGCCGGTATCGAACATGGGCCGGTTCTCGCGATCGAGAATCTGTACGCGCAACCCATCGGGCGTCATGTCCAGCAACATCTGCGGGCGATATTCGGACAACACAGGGTCGTGCTCGATGAGCTGCTCAAGGCTTTCCTGGAGGTTTTCGAGCCGCTCGATGTCCTGGATGTCGCCGGTATCCACAGGCGAACGCGGCGTGAGCTGGAAGTTGGGAATGACACTGGGCGCGCCGCCGGGGATGACAGCATCTGTGCCCAGCGGCCTGTTTTCGTTCTGTGAACGGATGGCCTCGACCAGCGGTTTGCGAAAGTATTCGGCAACCAGGGTGAGTTCATGCACAGGGATGAGCGACAACAGCCACATGACCAGAAAGAAGGCCATCATGGCTGTCATGAAGTCGGCATAAGCGATCTTCCAGCTGCCACCATGCGCTTCCTGGTGGTGCAGCTTCTTGCGACGGACAACAATGCGCGGTTCTGCCTTGCTCATGACAACCTTAACCGCGGCGGGCGCTTGAGCGCACTTGTTTCACGTGATCTTCGAGTTCCATGAAGGAAGGACGCAGATGCGAATACAGCACCTTGCGGCCGAATTCCACCGCCAGCTGGGGCGGATAGCCGTTCATGCTGGCCAGCAGCGTGACCTTGATGCATTCAAGCACCTTGACCGAAGAAATGGAACGCCGTTCCATGCTGGCCGCCAGCGGCGCGACAAAACCATACGCGGCCCAGATACCCAGGAATGTGCCCACCATGGCCTTCGAGATGAGGTCGGCCAGAATCGCAGGCGGCTGATCGACCGCAGCCAGGGCTTTGATCACCCCCAATACTGCGGCCACGATGCCGAAAGCGGGCAAGCCGTCAGCGACGGCGCGCAAGGCCAGTGATGGAATATTGCGTTCGTGCAGATGAGTCTCGATTTCCTGATCCATCAGGGTTTCGATCTCGAAGGAGCTCATGTTGCCGCTGATGATAAGCCGCATGTAGTCGGAAATGAATTCGACCAGAACGGGATCGTTCAGCACGCTGGGGTATTCGGCGAAGATTGCGCTGGAATGAGGTTCTTCGATATCGCTTTCAACGGCCATCAGGCCATCCCGGCGGGCTTTGTTCAGCAGCACATACAGCAATGCCATGAGCTGCATGTAGAGTTCTTTGCCGTAAGGGTTGCGTCTCAGCACCCCCGGAATGGCGCTGAGCATCATTTTGATGGACTGGCCGCTGCTGGACGCGAGATACGCGCCAAACGCCGCGCCGCCAATCAGCAGCACCTCAAAAGGCTGATACAGGGCTCCGAGTGCGCCACCCATGAAGATGTAGGCGCCAATGACGGAGAAGAAAACGACGAAATATCCAAGAAGAATGAACACAGGTTGCCCTAGCCAAGCCTATCCGAAGCGCATATGGTCGCCTACTTCGACGCCCAAAGATTGTTATATCAAAGACCGATTTTTAACCTAGATCGGCGTATATTCACAATAGAACAGGTTATGAAACCTGCTGTTTCACTTCAGGCGCCACTGGAAGCGAGCGATTTGCCCGCTTCATCGGGCGCCGCTGCCCCCTTTTTCTTCGCAGCCTGACGCGCAGGCCGGGCACGCCTGGCGTCCGCTGCCATGGACGCGGGTTCGTCAGCGCCCTTGGCAGCAGTTCCGCCATCGGCAGAGGGCTTGGATACGGCCGCCGCACGCCGTTTACGGGTTTTGCCCGCGCGAGGCGGCGGACGGCAAATTGCGCACACGAAACCGCCTTGAGGGTCGTGCGCGTGCGCGATAAAGCCGCCATTGCAGCGTTCGCAGTACGAAAGCTGCAACAGATTGCTGTCAAAGAAGCGGATGAGCATCCATGCCCGCGTAAAACTCAGCACCGGCTCTTCACCCGGTGGCGCCCCCAGGCCGGTAGCCGCCTGCTCGATATACAGACGGTAAGCCTCGACCAGGGCTCGAGATTTTTTAGCAGGCGTGTGAGTGTCCAGATAGCGATAAACGCTGTAAAACACGCTGGAATGGATATTGGGCAGCCATGTCATGAACCAATCGACGGAAAATGGCAGCATGCCCTTGGGGGGCGAACACCCCCTGACCTCGCGATACAGGCGCGCCAGCCGATCGTAGCTGAGACTGGTTTCCGCCTGCAGCACTTGCAGGCGGGCGCCAAGCCGGATCATATCGGTAGCCAGCAGAATTTCTTCCGCTTCCTTGGCAACGCTTTTCTTGGTCATAAAATCATGTGGGGTTCAGGCCAGCTGTTCGGGAGAACGCTGCGCCAGCAGTATTGTGGAATGCGCCTGTTGCAGCACGCCGCCCAGCACATCCTGCCCCAAAGTGGACAGCAGCTGATAATCGTTGAGGCGGAAGCCGCAGATCAGGGCGTTGGAGCTTGCCAGCTTGACGAGTTGAGCCGGCGACAGGCTGAGAATGATGTCAGCCACATCGGAATCGAACCCGAGCCGATACATGCCAGCCGCGTAATTGTCACGCAACAGGCGCTGTGCCAACATGAGGTACGACAGGTTGACTTCCTGGATATCGCTAAGTGCGCTATTGTCAGAGACAGGCACGATCCCTTCCTTTACTAAGCATGGGTAAATTGTTGAGCTTGCTGATTTTTTCGAATAGTAACAAACAAAATCATCGGCACAGCAGCCAATTCTTCGCTTTATGCAAAAACCGAATGCAGCTCACCTGAAATGGTATCAAAATATATGGCATATTACTAATTGTGGCAATAGCATTACAAAAACAAGTGTTAATTATCGATTTATGGCGACTTTTTGTGGCTTTTTTGCCGATTGGCGGCATCTGTTGGGAGTAACCGCTGTGGTTGCGCTGCTATCTGGCTGCGCGGGCACCGCCTCCCTGCCCTCATCCTCACCATACGCGGTGTCTCAACAGCACCGCCAGGAAGTCGTCATGCTGGCGCTTGGGCTGGCGGGCAGCCCCTACCGGTATGGCGGCGCAGAACCCATCGGGGGCTTCGATTGCAGCGGGCTGGTGAACTATGTTTTCAACCAGGCTACAGGCACTGCCGTGCCGCGCACCACCGGCGACCAGGCGCAGGCCAGCCGCCGCATAAACCGCAGCGATCTGCGCGAAGGCGACCTCGTGTTCTTCAACACCCTGGGGCGCGCCAATTCGCATGTGGGCATCTATATAGGTGACGGCCGTTTCGTGAATGCACCTTCTTCGGGGGGGTACGTGCGCATCGACAGGCTCGACAACCCGTACTTCTCGAAACGCTTCACCTCGGCCCGCACGCTTTTCGCCAGCCGCTGACGCCCTTGCGAACGGCCCCGCCGCCGGGCGCACTTCAGACCGGCACCTGGCGATATTGCTCAGCCAGAGACAGAAACGCCTGCAAGCCGGGATCCTGCCCGGTTTCTTCCTGCACAATCTGCGCTGCCATTGGCGCGACTTCCGCTGCCTGCGCGGCATCCAGAAACAACAGCCGCGAGCGGCGCGCCAGCACATCTTCCACCGTACAGGCGTATTCGTGCCTGACGGCAAAACGCAGCATGGCTTCGGTGAGACCCGGCGCCAATTCGCGGGCCGGGCCGGGCAGTTGCTGAACCCATTGGGCTTCGGCACCGTAGCTGTGCAGGCCGGGCGCGTCAGTCAGGGTAATGGGTGTTGTCTGGCGCGACGCGGCGCCCACCAGCAGAAAGTCGGCGGTTTCGCCGGGCGGCTGGCGCTCCAGCAGGCCGGCATCCACACATTTGGCCAGCACGTCCTCTGCCATGGCGCGATAAGTGGTCCATTTGCCGCCCGTCACCGTGACCAGGCCGCTGCTGCTCACCACCACCGTATG
>JAAZDZ010000003.1 GCA_012512545.1 Alcaligenaceae bacterium
AGAAAGTGGGTGGTGGAAGGCGTGGAAGCCAGCCTGCGCCGCCTGCAGACCGACTATCTGGACATCGTGTACCTGCACCGCGATTTCCCCGGCCAATCTCTTGAGGAACCCTTGCGAGCCATGGACGCCCTCATGCGACAAGGCAAGGTGCGCTATTTCGGAGTGTCGAATTTCCGCGGCTGGCGCATCGCCGAGACCGTGCGCATGGCGCAGCAGCTCGGCATGGCGGCGCCCGCCGTCATTCAACCGGTTTACAGCCTGGTGAACAGAATCGCCGAACAGGAACAACTGCCCGCTGCCCATGAATACGGCATGGGAGTGATTTCGTACAGCCCGCTTGCCCGCGGCGTGCTGACAGGCAAATACCGCAGCATGGAAGATATTCCGGCAGATTCGCGCGTGGCCCGCGCCGATCCTCGCATTCTTGCTACCGAATGGCGGGCTGAATCGCTTCTGGTCGCCAATGCGGTGCGCCAACGCGCCGAAGCGCGCAACCACAGCACGGCGGATTTCGCCACGGCCTGGGTTGTGAATAACGCGCTGGTGACTTCCGCCATCGCAGGCCCGCGCACCTTTGAGCAATGGCGGGCGTATATGGGCGCACTGGCACTCAAGCTGGACGCTGAGGACGAAGCCTTTGTCGATGAACTGGTCAGCCCTGGATATTCATCCACCCACGGCTACCACGACCCCGCTCACCGAGTCAGCGGGCGCAGCGCGCGTTGAGTTTTCAGAGCTCCCTTAATAACCCCAGGGCGTGTACAGCATTGCGCTTATTCGCTTAAATAGGGGAGCAATAAGCGGTTGATGACTCTATACTGGTTGATATGAAATAATTCTTTTAATAAATAGGCTTATCAACGTCATGCAGACTCTCCTGAATCGCCTCCCGATTGCGCATAAGTACGCAATTATCGGCATCCTGGTTGTCCTCGTAACGCTTATCCCCACCGGCATGGTCGTTTTCGATAAGCTGGTCAGCGCACGTCATGCGTCAGCGGCGGCCGACCATCTTGAGCCCGCCACGCAGGTGCTGGAAATCATCCGCCTGAGCCAGCAGGCGCGCGGCCTGTCGAATGCCTTTCTCAATGGCAACGATGGCGCTGCCGCCAATCTCGACAAAGCGCTTAATGCCTTGCAGGCCGCCCACGACCAGGCCGAAGCGCAAATGACGGCTGCCGGGGTAGATAAACAAGCCACCGACCAACTGCGCGACCTGCGAGGGCAAATCAATAGCCTGGCCAACCGGGCGCGCGCCAAAAGCATTGCGGCAGGCGAGAGTTTCAGCGCGTATTCCGACATCATTGCCCGGCAGATGGCCGTCCTTGCCGATATTGTCTCCATGACGGGCCTCGATCTGGACAGCAGCCCTGATACTTACGCCCTCATCAACGGTCTGTTCAACAGCCTGCCGCCACTGACAGAATATCTGGGGCAGGCGCGTGGCTTCAGCTCGGGCCTGCTGGCGCGGGGCAGTGCTTCAACGGCTGATCTCCAGCGCACGGCCGCCCTGCATGCGCTTTCCCAGGACAGGCTCCATGCCTGGAGCGCCGCCCTGGCCACAGCCATGCGTAACAGCCCCGCCATAGAGGCAGATCTTGCGGCCTCTGTCTCGCAGGCCAGCGCCAGCACGCGCGACGCCCTGGCTCTGACGCAACGCGAGGTCATCAATGCCGAAGCGCTCAACTATTCGTCAAGCAACTATTTCAGCGCCATGACCACCCCTATTGACGCCCAGTTCAGGCTGGCGGGGCAGGCGGCGGATGTCCTTGACACCCTGCTGCAGGAACGCGCCGACAGTGCACAACGCCAATTGCTGCTGCTGTTGGGGGGCCTGACTATCCTTGCCATCATCGCCTTCTGGCTGGCCGTTCTGCTCACCAAAAGCGCCATGGTCTCGCTGCGCACATCGCTCGGCATGGCCCGCACCGTCGCCAGCGGTGACCTCACCTCCGTCGCCGCTATCAATGGTACCGATGAGTCTCAACAACTGCTGCAGGCCCTGAACGACATGACCAGCAGCCTGGTGGGCATTGTCGCTCAGGTGCGCGGGGCCACCGACAACATCGCCACTGCGGCGGGGCAGATTGCCGCGGGCAATAACGATTTATCGGAACGTACGGTTTCTCAGGCCGCCGCGCTGGAAGAAACCGCCGCTTCCATGGAACAGCTCACCAGCACGGTGACACAGAACTCCGAGAACGCCGCCAGCGCCAACACCCTGACACGCAACGCCACAGAAGTAGCGCGCCGGGGCGGCGAGGCCGTGGAGCAGTTCGTCACCACAATGGCAACCATCCGCGAAACGTCCTCGCATATCGCTGAAATCGTCGGCATCATTGATGGCATCGCTTTCCAGACCAACATCCTGGCACTGAATGCCGCAGTGGAGGCCGCCCGCGCAGGCGAGGCAGGTAAGGGTTTCGCCGTGGTAGCCGCCGAAGTCCGCAGCCTGGCTCAACGGTCGGCCAACTCCGCTCGCGAAATCCGCGACCTGATCAACCAGTCGGCCGAAGAAGTGAATTCAGGCAGCAAACTGGCCGATGCCGCAGGCGAGACCATGCGCGAGATGCTGCACGGCATTGAGCAGGTCGGCCATATCATGAACGAGATCGCCGTCGCCAGTCAGGAACAGAGCTCCGGCATCGCACAAGTCAATATTGCCGTAGGACAGATGGACGACGCCACTCAGCAGAACGCCGCCATGGTTCAGGAAGCTGCCAGCGCGGCAGCCTCCCTGCGCGAACAGGCAGAACTGCTGGTGCAGGCCGTCAGCACTTTCCAGTTACCCGGCCAGGCCAGCGCGCAGGCCCTGGAAACGGAACGCGGCCACTCCGCCCCGATGCTGCTGTCTTCCAGCAGATAGACATCAGGCTGGCAACCCTGCCTGAACCCCCCTGACCTCGCCTTAACCGGCGAGGTTTGCGCTTTGGCGCGTGGTCAGTGCGGCTCGTTCGCCAAGGGGATCTCGGCCAATACGGTGTAACGGCTCCCCGCTTGAGTGGGCCGGGAACCCACCAGCACACAGCGCTTTGGTGTCCAGTGAACCGTCGGCCCTTGCAGGGCCTCAAGCGGCCCGGGGCCCGCGTTGCGCAACAAAGATACATGAGGCCGGAAGGCTGTTTCGCGTGGCGACCAGCCCAATGGCGCCAGCTGCGCCCAGAGCTGTTCATTCGCCCGATAGAGCCACTCCAACGATGCGGGTTCTGCTGCCGCAGGCCCCAGCCACACCACTTTGGCATTGAGAAAACGCCCCGGCTCGCGCAACACCATGGAACCTGACGGCAGCGTCCATTCCTGGCAAGCTGCAACCAGATGCTGCGTGGCTGCTTCGTCTGCCTGGCCCAGAAATGCCAGCGTCATATGCAAGGTATCGGTGCGCATCATCCGCCCGCCATACAGCGCATGGGCGCTCTGCACCCAGGGAGCCATGGCTTCGGCCTTGGATGGCGAAGGCCAATATGCAAAGAATAATCTCATGGTAAGCCTGCGGTTTTTATGCCACTCAAGTTGCAAAGAAATGCAATGTTGCGGGGAAGGCCGGCATTTCTGCTCTGCCACGACCTTATCATGCAAGAGTCATCCGCTGAACCAAGGACGAAAGCATGGGTATTATCAGCATGATTATTGTTGGCTTGATTGTCGGGTTGCTGGCCCGCGCCATCATGCCAGGTGACCAGAAAATGGGCATCATCATGACCATCATTCTGGGTATTGTCGGCGCTGTTGTCGCTGGCTATCTTGGCGGGGCCCTGGGCCTTTACGCGCCGGGCGAAGGGGCTGGCTGGATAGGCTCAATCATCGGTGCAATTATCGTGCTTTTTGTCTACGGCCTGATCACCAAAAAGCGCTGACTCCGCGTGTTTTGAAAGCGCCCGCCGCAGCGGGGCGGGCGCAGGCAGCCCTTGCAATAAAATAAGGCATATTTGAATAGATAATGCCTGAGGCGCAACGCGGCTCCATGACATACACCTTCAACGATCACTGGGTAACCGAAACCTTGCGGCTGCGTGAATCCCTCTGGGGGCCGCTGGAAGATTCCGCCGAAACCGGCCGCGCCCGCGTTCAGGGCGGCAGCTTCGACACACGGCTGCTTACCCGCTCCCGGCTGCTGGCGCAGCGCGAAGGCTTGATCGACACTCTGGCCCACTGGCGCATGGTGGCACGGCTGACGCTTCTGCTGTTTGCCGCCGCCGCTTTCCTCATAGGCTGCGGGGCCGCAATGGGCGCCCTGGGGCGCGGCGGCGCCGTCAATCTGGCGCCTGCCGTGGTGGCGTTGCTGGGTCTGAACACCGTGGCTTTTCTTTTGTGGGTGGCAAGCTTTGGCATGCAGACAGGCAGCGCCGGCAGCTTATTGCGCAACGCCTGGCTCAGGCTGACACAAAAACTGGCGCGGGGGCCGGACGCCGCCCTGCTGCCGCGCGCCCTGCTGGAACTGCTGGCCCGTCAGCGCCTGCAGCGCTGGGGCGCGGGCATACTCAGCCACTGGTTCTGGACACTGGCCCTGGCAGGCGTGCTGCTTACGCTGCTGGGCATGCTGGCCACGCGCCGCTACACCTTTCAATGGGAAACCACCCTGCTGTCGCCTGATACCTTTGTCGCGCTGGTGCAGGGGCTGGGGTGGCTGCCTTCACGGCTGGGCTTTCCACAACCCGCCGCCGACATGATCCGCAGCAGCGGCGGGCTGGATATCCTGCCCGAATCGGCACATACCATCTGGTCGGCCTGGCTGATCGGCATCGTAGTCGTCTATGGCCTGTTGCCGCGCATTGTGGCCTTGATTCTCAGCGCTCTGATTTTCCACCGCCGCTCAGCCCGAATTGCCATTGACCCTTCGCTGCCTGGAATAGCCGAACTCTATGACCGGCTGATGCCTTCCAGCGAAGCCGCAGGCATAGACGCGCCTGTGCTGCCTGCCATCGTCCCGGACATTCAGTCCGCGCAGCAGGCGGGCAGCATGCGGCAACACGGCCTGCTGGGGCTTGAACTGCCTTCCGACCTGCCATGGCCGCCGCAAGCCCTGCCGCCAGGCATCAGCGACCTGGGTGTGGTCGATACACGCGAACAGCGCCGCCAGGTGCTTGATGCCTTGCGCCTTCAGCCCGCGCAGCGGTTGCTGGTCTGCTGCGACGCACGCCAGACACCGGATCGCGGCGCGCTGGCCTTGCTGGCGGAGCTGGCATCCCTGTCGCACGATATCCGGGTGGCCTTTCTGCCCATCGGCAAGCCGCCAGCCCGCCAGGAACAATGGCAGCAGCAGTTGCTGCAGGCAGGCTTCGACCCAGAGCAGATGCAGGCAGACGCTGCGACAAGCCTGCAGTGGCTGGCGGCGCACCACCCGCCTGGCAGCCCGCCGCCTGGTGAGCAGGAGCACCCACGACATGACTCCTGATACATCCTCCATCCCCCACACAGCGGCCAGGTCTGTACAGGCCAGAGTGCTGCGCCTGGCTGTCGTCGGCCATACCAATACCGGCAAAACGTCGCTGCTGCGTACCTTGAGCCGCAACCCGGAGTTTGGCGACGTTCAGGACAGCCCCGGCACCACCCGCCATGTAGAAGGGCTACGCCTGCTGGCAGGCGGCGCAACCGCCATCGAGCTGTTCGACACTCCGGGGATGGAAGACGGCATGGCTCTGCTCGATTATCTGGAACAGCTGACGCGCCCGGGAGAACGCCTGGACGGCCCCGCGCGCATACAACGCTTTCTGGCCAGCCCAGAAAGTCTGCGCCGCTTTGAACAGGAAGCGCGGGTGCTGCGCAAGCTGCTGGAATGCGATGCCGGCATCTATGTGATTGATGCCCGCGATCCGGTGCTGGCCAAGCATCGCGACGAACTCGCCGTCCTGGCCTCCTGCGGCCACCC
>JAAZDZ010000152.1 GCA_012512545.1 Alcaligenaceae bacterium
CGCGACTGGGTGCTGGGCTCGAACGGCAAGTGGGTCACCATGGGCATTCCGTCCGATGGTTCCTACGGCATTCCTGAAGGCATCATCTATGGCTTCCCGGTCGTGACCGAGAACGGCGAATACACCATGGTGCGCGATCTCGAAATCGACGCGTTCTCGCGCGAGCGCATGGATTTCACGCTGAACGAACTGCTGGAAGAGCGTGAAGGCGTGAAGGATCTGCTGAAGTAATTTTCTGCTGATTTTTCGCGTTTTCTGAAGGGCGTATCAATAGTGATTGATACGCCCTTCACAATTCAGCCTCTCAGACCCCCAACATTTTCATACGACGCCAAAGCGTCGTCCGGCTGACCCCCAGCAAACGTGCTGCTTTGTCGCGGTTGCCCGCCGCTTTTTCCAGCGCGCTCAGAAGGTGCTGCCGTTCAACAGCCTGAATATCCATTTCCACCGGACGGACTGCGCTCTGCTCTTCCAGGCGCAAGCTCTGAGACGGCTCTACAATATATCTACCATCTGGCGACAACTCCGACCCGCCAGGCGGCTCCTGCGCTGCGAAAAGCTCCGGGGCGATTTCACGCAGTTCGTGGTGTGTCATGGAACGGTGTTCAGCGCCCGGCTCACGGAATACCATGATGCGCTCGATCAGATTTTCCAGTTCGCGGATATTTCCCGGCCAAGCGTAATTGCGCCCTGCCTGGGCCACCGCATCGACGAGAGGGTCATCCGCCAGCCTGGGCTCGTTCAGGCGCAGAGCAATTTTTTCGGCCAGATGCCGGACCAGCAGCGGAAGATCGCCATGGCGCTCGCGCAGAGGCGGCAGATGCAGGCCAAGGATATTCAGCCGGTAGTAGAGGTCTTGACGGAACAGGCCGTCACGCACCTGCCGGGAAAGGTCGCGGTGGGTGGCGGCGACGACGCGCAGATCGACCGGGGTGGGGACGGTGGCGCCGATGCGCAGGACTTCGCGTTCCTGCAGCACCCGCAGCAGGCGGGTTTGCAGGGACAGCGGCATTTCGCCGATTTCATCCAGAAAGATCGTGCCGGTGTGGGCGGCTTCAAACAACCCCATCTTGCCACCCCGGCTGGAGCCGGTGAATGCGCCTTCCACATAGCCGAAAAGCTCGCTTTCCAGCAGGGATTCTGGAAACGCCGCGCAGTTGATGGCAACAAAGGGCTGCGCCCGCCGCTCGCTGGCGTTATGGATGCCTTGCGCCAAAAGTTCTTTGCCGGTGCCGCTTTCGCCCACCACCAGCACGGTGGCGGCGCTTTGCGCGCAACGCAGGGCCCGGCGTTTGGCGCGCTGCAAAGCGGGGCTTTCGCCAACCAGATTGCCCAGACTGTATTTGGCATGGTGTTGCGCCGGACGGCTGCGCGTGCGCAGGGAACGGTCCAGCCGCTGGATGACAACGGGATCCTGACACACCAGCACCGCGCCGGTGCGCCGTCCCTGTTCGAGAATGGGCAGACGCGTGACAACCGAGGTACGCCCCCCCACCTGCTGCACCTGTTCGACTTCCGCCCTGCCAGTGCGCAAGGTGTGCGCCAGGCTGAGCTCGCCCTGCACGGCGCTCAGGCGCCGCCCCAGCAGTTGTTCCGCCGGCAGGCCGATGAACGCTTCCATAGCGGGATTCACGGCTTCGATTTTTTCGTCTGCCCCCACCGCAACGACACCATCCTTCAGTTGCCCCAATATGATATTGAGCTTTTCGCGACGCGCGGTTTCCTGGCGCGCCACCCGCGCAATGTCGATGGCCGCGCTCATGGCTTCCCGCACCGCCCCCTGCGAATACAGCAACAGACCCTGCAGGCCCCGGGCGCGCGCCAGATCCACCACCAGGCCGGGCGCCACGACAGTGTTGATGCCCATGCCTGCCAAGGTATCAACGCATTCCTGGGCCTCGCCCTCGTTTGCGTAAGAACGGATTTCCAGCTGCAGGGAAAAACGCTCATTGAACAGCAGCAATTCGGGCGGCGGCGCGCCATAGGTGACCAGGGCAATACGCTGCGAGCGTGCAGCGGCGCCCGCCAGGCTCTGCATGAGGTCGAAGCCATCGGGCTTGATGAGCACTACCGGGACATCCAGGCGCTCGCGCAGAAACTGGCCGTTTGAACCCGCCGCCACGACGGCGTCCACCCCTCGGGAAGCCCGCAATTCCGCAATGCCGCGCACTGCGTCGTCGTAGATTTTGTCCAGCACCGCGACTTCCGCCACACCGGTATAGGCGGGAGCCGCTGCTTCAAGCAGATTGCGCAGACCATGGAAACCCACAGCGACAATATTAAGGCGAGTAGACGGGGAGGCAGGAAAAGAACTCATTGGCAGTGATCCAGATTCAAGCGCGCAGGAGTGAAACAGGGCGCGAAGCCGCATATTCAACAAGAAAAATAACGCCATCGGGCCTTGGTGACCCGCAGAGTGTCCCCGCTTGCCGGCCAAGCCCTGCGGAACAAAACGTTTCATTACTGAAACGCTCAGGCATTTCAAAATAGAAACATAACATGAAACGCGCCGCGTATCCTATCTTGCACGCGCCGCTGCTCCGGCCCCGCCCCACTTCCGCAACCCTACGGAACAAGCGGGCCAGACACCCAGGCAAGCCCACAAAACCGTTTCTGTTTCTTCAGATAGAAAAAGTTGGCATGGTTTGTGCTTGATATCCTGCTATCAACACAACCGCACTGGTGCCTTCCTTTCCAGGCGCCCCGTTTAAAGAGTAAAGAGGATCTCCCGTGACCCAGAACCTGATTTCATCCGCCGGCGCACGTTTCCGCCAGGCCCTTAAAGAAGAACAGCCTTTGCAGATCATTGGCGCCATCAATGCCAATCACGCCCTGCTGGCCAAGCGCGCAGGCTACCGCGCCATTTACCTGTCGGGTGGCGGCGTCGCGGCGGGCTCGCTGGGCCTGCCCGATCTGGGCATCAATACACTGGACGATGTAC
>JAAZDZ010000153.1 GCA_012512545.1 Alcaligenaceae bacterium
CTCTATACACACTCATCAATACATCATGCCCACACATAACCCCGCTCACAATGCTGCGAATGGCCAGGAATGCTTCCACGCGGGCGATTGCGGTCATCACGATTGCGCCGACCCTTCGCACAGCCACGGGCATACGCATCGCGACCCCACCGGCATCTATCTGTTCTCGCCTTCCAGCGCGGTGGTCGAACCCGCTGCTTTGGAGCTGGCGCGCGAGCGCCTGCGCGCGCTCGGGTTCCGCAGCACGGTCGATCGCACGGCGCTGGCTGTGCACGAGCGTTTCGCGGGCACTGATAAACAGCGGCTGGCCGCAGTGCAGCGCGCCTTGAAGCAAAAACAGCCCATCGTCATGGCCACCCGGGGCGGCTATGGCCTGAGCCGCCTGCTGCATCAGATTGACTGGCGGGCAGTCGCTGACAGCGGCAAGATCTTCATCGGTCATAGCGATTTCACCGCATTCAATCTGGCCTTGCTGGCCCAGACAGGCGCAATCAGCTATTCCGGCCCATCAGCGATAGCCGATTTCGGCCAGAAAAGCATGGATGAACTGACGGCCGACCTGTTTGCTGAAACCATGCGCGAAGAACTGGAAGTGCTCAGCTTTGAGTCGCCGGGTTCGGATGCCGTCGATGAGCGGGGCGTGCTGTGGGGCGGCAATCTGGCCATGCTGGCATCTCTGGCGGGCACTCCGTATCTGCCTGATATCAAAGGCGGTGTGCTGTTTCTGGAAGATGTCGGCGAGCACCCTTACCGCATTGAGCGCATGCTTGCGCAATTGTTGCACGCAGGCGTGCTGGCTAAGCAGAAAGCCATCGTATTGGGACGCTTCACCGAATACCGGATGGCGGCGCACGACAATGGCTACAGCATGGATGCGGTCATCGCCTGGCTGCGGGGGGCGTGCCGTGTGCCGGTGGTGACGGGCCTGCCGTATGGCCATGTCAAACTCAAGGCTACGCTGCCGGTGGGCGCGCAGGTAGGCATTGCCACAGAAGACGGTATGGCTTACCTGTTGTTGCACGAGCATCACTGAAAGGTGTTGAATACAGCCCGGCGCGGGCCACTGCGCCGGCGCGTTTCGGGGTGCTTTTGGGCAAGGGGTTAAAATATAGGGTTTTACCCACCTTCTACCTAGAGTCCATCATCCAGTGATCACCACTTCCAACCTCACCATTCAATTCGGCGCCAAGCCCTTGTTCGAGAATGTCAGCGTCAAATTCGGGGAGGGAAATCGCTATGGCCTGATTGGCGCCAACGGTTCGGGCAAATCGACCTTCATGAAGATTATCGGCGGCGATCTCGAATCTTCTGCCGGTAATGTTGCGCTTGACCCGGGCGTGCGGCTGGGCAAACTGCGTCAGGATCAATTCGCCTATGAAGACGTGCGCGTGCTGGACGTCGTCATGATGGGGCATGAGGAAATGTGGGCGGCAATGTCTGAGCGCGACGCCATCTACGCTGATCTTGAATCAACCGAAGACGACTACATGCGCGCCGCTGAACTGGAAGCCAGGTTCGCAGAATACGATGGCTATACCGCCGAAGCGCGCGCGGGCGAACTCCTGCTGGGCCTGGAAATTCCGGTCGAACAGCACAATGTGCCCATGAGCGAGGTCGCGCCCGGCTGGAAACTGCGGGTGCTGCTGGCGCAAGCCTTGTTTTCCAACCCGGATGTTCTGCTGCTGGACGAGCCCACCAACAACCTGGATATCAACACCATCCGCTGGCTGGAAGGCGTGCTTAACAGTTATCAGAGCACCATGATCATCATCAGTCACGACCGCCACTTCCTGAACGAAGTATGCACGCACATGGCCGATCTCGATTACCGGGAATTGCGCCTTTATCCCGGCAATTACGATGATTACATGCTGGCGGCGGCCGAAGCCCGCGAACGTGTTTCCGCCGCCAATTCGCGCGCCAAGGAAAGGGTGGCTGAACTGCAGGATTTCGTGCGCCGCTTTGCTGCCAATAAATCCAAATCGCGTCAGGCGACATCGCGCCTGAAGCAGATCGACCGCATCAAGGCGTCCACGGTAGAGGTCAAGCCGTCTTCACGTGTTCACCCCTACATCCGCTTTGAACAGAACAAAGTCCTGCACCGCCAGGCTGTGATAGTCAAAGACCTCGCCAAGGGCTATGACGGTCATCCAGTCATCAACAACTTCTCGCTGACACTGGAAGCGGGGCAGAAAGTCGCCATCATTGGCGCCAATGGGGTGGGTAAAACCACCTTGCTGCGCCTGCTGGCAGGCGATCTTCAGCCCGATTCCGGCAGCGTGAAATGGTCCGATGCGGCCGATCTGGGTTATATGGCGCAGGATGTCTCCGATCAGTTTGAATCCGATGCCAATCTGTTCGACTGGCTGGGCGAATACCGCCAGCCGGGCGACGACGACCAGGCTCTGCGTTCAGTGCTGGGCCGTCTGCTGTTTTCGGGCGACGACATCAGCAAATCGGTTTCAGTGCTCTCGGGTGGCGAAAAGAACCGTATGACGTTCGGAAGGCTGTTGCTGGGCCGCCATAACGTCATGCTGCTGGACGAGCCGACCAACCACCTGGACATGGAATCCATCGAATCCCTGCAATATGCGCTGGATCTCTACAAGGGTACGCTGTTCTTTGTATCGCATGACCGCGAATTCGTCTCGGGGCTGGCCACTCGCGTGATCGAGATTCTGCCCAATGGTGACATCGTCGATTATCTGGGTGGCTACGAAGATTACCTCAGTTCTCGCGGCATTGAATCCTAGCCGCCTGACCACCGGATCATGACATACACGCTGACTGGAATCGCCCGTTACGAAGAACTGATTAAAAAAAGCCGTTTTCTGGCCCTGGCCGCGCCGGTGCAGACTGCCGCCGAGGCCATGGCGTTCTTCGCCGAACATCAGGTGCCCGATGCCAGGCATAATTGCTGGGCATATCGCATCGGCCAGGAATATCGCTTCAACGATGACGGTGAACCCGGCGGCACGGCAGGGCGCCCCATGCTGCAGGCCATAGAAGGCCAGCAGTGCGATCAGGTAGCGGTGCTGGTGATACGGTGGTTTGGCGGCATCAAGCTGGGTACGGGCGGCCTGGTGCGCGCCTATGGCGGGGTGACCGCGCAATGCCTGCGTCTGGCGGACAAAACAGAAATCATCGAAGAAGCCCTGCTCGAATGCGCCTGCCCATTTTCCCTTGTGGCGCTGTTGCAGTCGCGTTTTGCGGCTCAGGGCGTGCGGATTGCCGAAGAGTCATTCGATGCTGAAGGGGCCAACTGGCTGCTGGCCGTGCCGCTGGAACGTGCCGCCGAGGTGGCGGCACTGATTATCGACCTTACTCGCGGTCAGGCGCGTTGTTCTGTGCAGCAGCCATCTCAGCGTGGACCTTCTCCATGTCCACCTCTTTGATCTGGGTCACCAGCTGCGACAGTTGTTGACGGGCCAGGGCGCCTGCCTGGCGAAACAGCAGAACGCGCTCCCGGAACACCATGAGAGTGGGAATCGAGCGGATGCCCAGGGCTTCGGCGATTTCAGGCTGATCTTCGGTATTGATTTTGGCGAATGTGACGTCGGGATGTTCAGCGGCTTCGGCCTCGAAGATGGGACCGAAGGTTTTGCACGGCCCGCACCAGGGTGCCCAGAAGTCCACGATCAGCGGTTTGTCGCTGTCGATAGCCTCCTGGAACGTGTCCTTGTTCAAATCAATGGTTGTCATGGGCAGTCTGTCCTCATAAAAATGGGCGGCTGAAAGCATGCCGCCCGTTCACGTCAACTGTCAGTGTATACGTTTACGGACGTGCTGCCATTTCGCAAGTGTGCGGAAGCGCAACAGGGCTTGACAGGCACCCCGCGAAACCTTTCAAGACGCGGCGTGATGCTGACGCATCCATTCTTCGAATTCCTTGGCGGGCAGGGGGCGGCTGATGTAATAGCCTTGAATCATGTCGCAGCCGTGTTCTTTCAGAAAGGTTTTCTGTTCAACGGTTTCAACGCCTTCGGCCAGCGCGATCAGGCCCAGGTTGTGCGCCAGCTTGATAATGGTGCGCACAATGGTGTCGCCGCTGTCGGATATATCTGAAACAAAGGAACGGTCGATTTTCAGAATGTCGATGGGAAAGCGCTTGAGCTGCGCCAGACTGGAATAGCCTGTGCCGAAATCATCGAGCGACAGCACGACTCCCAGTTTCTTGAGCCGTTCCAGAATGGCGCTGGCCGCCTTGACATCGTCGGCCAGCAGGGATTCGGTCAGTTCGAGTTCCAGCAGTTTTGGATCAAGCTGGTTGTCGTGCAGCGTGCGGTGAATCATCATGGGGAGATCGCGATGATTGAACTGGCGGGCCGACAGGTTGACCGCCACGCGCACCGGCGGCAGGCCCGCTTCGCACCATGCTGCCACTTGCTGACAGGCGGTGCGCAGCACCCATTCGCCCAGGCGGACGATCAGGCCGGTTTCTTCTGCCAGAGGAATGAAGCTCCCCGGCGGAATAAGCCCGCGGGTGGGGTGGCGCCAGCGCACCAGGGCTTCCATGCTTCGCATTTTGCCGTCATGCAGGTTCAGCTGTGGCTGATAGTGAAGCTCAAACTCGTTGTTATCCAGCGCGGCCCTGAGGTCGGCTTCCAACTGCACACGCTCCATGGCCTGTTCCTGCAGGGCAGCGCTGAAAAACTGATAATTGTTGCGGCCTTGCGTCTTGGCGCTGTACATGGCCATGTCGGCGTGCTTGATCAGCACTTCCGGGTCGTCGCCGTCTTCGGGGTGGATGGCAATTCCGACGCTGCCGGAAGGGTAGAAGCGCTGCTTGTTCAGGGAAATAGGGCGGGAGACCGCCGACATGATGCGGCTCAGCGTCGCCAGGGCGTTGCGGGGTGGAGCGTTGTCAAACAGGATGAAGACGAATTCATCGCCCCCGCGGCGGGCCACCATGTCGCCATCATGGAGCGCTTCCTGAAGCCGCTTGGCGATCTGCTGCAGCGCAAGGTCGCCCAAGGTGTGGCCCAGCGAGTCATTCATCAGCTTGAAGTTGTCGAGATCCAGGAAAGCGACCCAGAAAGGCGAGTCGCCCAGTTTGGCGTTCTGGATGGCGTCGGTCAGCCGTGCACGCAGGGCGTGACGGTTGGGCAATAGGGTGAGCGCGTCGTGCCAAGCCTGAAATTCCAGGCTTTCCCGGTAGCTGCGCGCCTGGGTGATGTCGTATTTGGCCGCGACGAAATGGGTGACTTCGCCCGCCTCGTCGCGGACGGGAGCAATATGAACGCGCGTCCAGTACAACTGCCCGTTCTTGTGATAATTGCGCAGCGTGGCCTGGCCTTCGCGGCGTTCAGTCAGAATGCGCTGCAGCTCTTCCAAGCCTTCCTGTTCGGTATCCGAGGCATGCATCAGACGCAGGCTCTGGCCGATGATTTCGTCGGCTGTGTAGCCTGTCATGCGCTCAAAAGCGGGGTTTACGTATTCGACCGGATAGCCCGGACGGGTTGCGCTGGCGATGATGATGGCGTTGGCGCTTGCCTCGATGGCGCGCTGCCTCAGGTGCAGGGCGACTTCCGCCTGGCGGCGCAGGCTTCTGTCCTGGGTGGCGCGACGCATGCTGCTTTCGCGGGCGCGTTGCAGCCTGGCGATGAAGAGGGCTCCCAGCAACGATATCAGTATGCCCATGGCCAGCATGGTCCAGGGCAGCCAGCGCTGCGAGCGCGATGCGGTGGGCTCCATGGTGATATCGAGTATCCAGCGGGTGCCGGCCAGAATCAGGGGTAGCCGGGCCTGTGACTGCTGTGGCGAAACAAGGTCAGCCTTGAAGTTTTCAGCCAGCGCGGCAACGGGAATGTCGAGCAGGGTGGTGTCGGTGTAATCGTCGAACAGCAGCCTGACCTTGGCGTCCGTTTCGAAGTTCTGGCTGAATATGGATGCCAGCAGGCGTTCGGGCTGTATCGAGGCAAATACCGCCCCCGAAAAATTGCGCTGGCGCGCTGCGGGCGTATCAGGCAGCACACCGCCGTAATACAGCGGCAGAAACACCATAAGCGTTTCAGGCTGGTCCGGGTCAGTCAGTGAACGCACCGGGGCTGTAGCCGCCATTCTGCCTGTGTTGCGCGCGCGGATCAGCGCCTCTTCCCGCACTGGCTCTTCAATCGCCATGCTCTGTTGAAGATCTGACGCGTCAGAGGCTTCGGGAGCGTGCAGGGACAGCCGGTGGGCGATGAAAGTTCTGGGCGAACCCTCTGCCACCCTGTTGCGCCGCACGTAGCCGATGGCATTGAGGCCCGGCAGCCGTTCCTGCAGCTTGAGTGCCTGGGCCATACGCCTGAAGGCGTCGTCGGAGATCAGGGGCCGGGCCGCGAACTCGGCCTGATAGGCGCGCAACGCGTCAGTGTGCTGCAGAATGTGCAGCGTCAGGATATTGCGCATGCGATAGGCTTGCGCGTTGAAGGCTGTCTGCTGTTCCTGCCAGACCAGCCGCTGCGTCTGTTGGAACGCGGCGGCCGTCAGGAGCAGGCCGAACACCAGAAAAATGAGTGGCAGCCAGAGACCCTTGTAGTTCCGGCCTACCTGGGAAAATACTGGCGGCACAATAAATCTCTTTTAGTGTTCTTGGCGTGGATGTGTTCCGGCCTTGAATGGCGTTAATAGCAATA
>JAAZDZ010000154.1 GCA_012512545.1 Alcaligenaceae bacterium
GCCCCGACCAGCGCATTGACGAATGGCGCAACGCCATGGCCCGGCTCGGCCTGCATGCGGTCGTGGAGTTCGACACGATTGCGCCGCCGCTGGATGGCGAAGATCAGCTCTACGACAAGCTGGCCCTGCTGCTGGACACCCATGCTCACACCCTGAAAGCGTTGAAGCAGGATATCGCCCAGCAGCGCGCCCAACGTCATCAGGACGCCATGGCGCTGGTTGCCGACATGCTGATCGACATTGCAGCCCTGCGTCTGTCGTCACCGCCTGACACCGCAGATCTTGAGAAGACAGCAGCCACCCTGCACGAACTGGCCCGCAAGCGTGAACAGAAAGTCATTGATGCCCTGCTCAGGCGCTATAACTTCCGCAACGCTGACTTCCCCAGCCATCCGCTGCCCCTGCAGGGCGAACGCTGGGATATGGACCTTTTTCACCCACAAGCCTTGAAGGACATGGGTATTCACGTCGGCAAGGGGATGGCTGCCGGTGCCATGGCAGGCGCAACGCTGGACATGTTCACCGCAGGCATCAGCCTGGGCGCTGCCACCTTGCTGGGCGCTGCGGCGGGCGGCCTGTGGCAAGGCGCCGACAAGCTTGGGCGGCGCCTGCTGGGCCGGATGCGCGGTTATCAGGAACTGACCGTAGACGATGCCGTTCTGCGCCTGCTGGCCATGCGTGAACTGGCGCTGGTAGCGGCACTGGAACGGCGCGGCCACGCTGCTCAAGGGCCTGTTGACGCCAGCGCCTTGATGGCAGGCAGAGACGAAGCGCTGCGCAAGGAAAAACTGCCCGAAGAATTGCTGGAGGCCCGCGCCAGCCCGGAATGGTCAACCTTGACCGATGCCTACCAGCCCTCTGCCCGCCGCGCGGAAACCGTGAAAAAGCTGGCAACCTTCCTGCAGAGCCTGTGACTTCAGCTTGCGCCCACCACAGGGTGAGTCAAGGCTTGCTGCAATTCCCTGGTGGTTTCAAGCAGATCGCGCTCAATGCGGTTTCTGTGCGCCACCACCCGACTGGACGGCCCGGCGATCAGAATGGCGGCAATAATGCCTCCATGAGCGTCCAGCAATGGGGCCGCCATGCCATCTGCGCCTTCCACACGTTCGCCATACGTGCGGGCAATGCCTTCGGTTCTGATGTCGGCCAGCTGCTTGCGTAATTCATCGGGCGAAGTCACGGTTGTGTGGGTGAAGCGCATGAGATTGGCTGGCGAAAGCACGCGGTCGATCTGCGCCTTGGGTGAATGGGCAAGAATCGCCTTGCCCATGGAAGTGCAATACATTTCACGGCGCTCGCCCACGTTAACCGTATAACGCACCGGGCTTTCTGTCTCGACCTTGTCGATATACACGACTAAATCGGCATCCCGGGCGGGTGTACCCAGCACCACGGTCTCGCCCGTTGAAAGCATCAGCCGGGTGAGAAATGGCCGCGCAATTCTGACGAGATCAAGACCCGGCGAAACACGAGCAGCAAAGCTGTAGATGCGTTCATCAAATACATAGCGGCCCGAGGCTTCGCGGCGCAACGCTTTTTCTTCCACCAACGCCTTGACCAGCCCCACCAGACTGGTTTTGGGCGCATTGGCGTAAGCAGCCAGTTCGGTAAGCGTGGCGCCGTCCCGGCTGGCAGCGATCAAGTCCAGAATGGCGAGAATACGGCCCACGGATTGTGGCCCGGCCCCCGTAGTGCCGGACGACTTCACTGCCTTGGAAGACGCCATTTTCTTTTATCCTTAAACATCAAAACACACAAAAACACAAGCTTAACCGTTCGGCAATCGCAAAATCTGCTTGGCCAGAATGTTGCGCTGGATCTCACTGCTGCCGCCGTAAATAGTGGCCGCCCGCGCAGCCAGGAACAGATTGGCCGGGTGCATGCGCTGGTGTTCGTCAATAGTGCAGGTTTCGTCGCTGGCGGCGATCTCATCGCCTGCAGCGAGAATCAGATCGGCCACACGCTGGAAGGTTTCCGTCACCCACAGTTTGAGCACAGAAATTTCAGCCCCCAAGGGCTGACCACGGCGCATGGCTTCAACCATCCGGATAAAGGCCGCGCCCAGGTCTTCAACTTCAAGCTCCAGTTGTGTGTAACGCATCTGGAAGCATGGATCTTCTGTCAGACCTCTGGTTTGCGCATAGGCTGCCAGCAGGTTCAGAGGATATTTGGCCAGACGCGGGCTGCCCAGCATGATGCGCTCAGAGCCCAGCAACGATTTGGCCATTTTCCAGCCGCCATTGAGCGGGCCAACCAGATTCTCGCGCGGCACTCGCACATTATCGAAGAATACTTCGCAGAACTCTGCGCTGCCTGTCAGGTTGACGATGCGCCGGATCGTGATTCCCGGCGTATCCATGTCAGCGAGCAGAAAGCTGATGCCATCCTGTTTGCGGGCGCTGGAGTCGGTTCGCACCAGCATGAAGATTTTCTGCGCATCGTAGGCGAAAGATGTCCAGATTTTCTGCCCGTTCACCACGAACGCATCGCCATCCAGCACAGCCGTGGTCCGGATATTGGCCAGGTCTGACCCTGCTCCGGGTTCGGAATAGCCCTGGCACCAACGCACTTCGCCGGAAAGAATCTTGGGCAGGTGCTCGTTCTTCTGCGCCTCGGTGCCGTACTGAATCAGCAAAGGGCCCAGCATGGATGCTCCCAGATTGGGAGCGATATTCATCCCTGCCCGATCACAGATTTCCTGGAACTGCACTTGCTGATAGGCCGTCAGCCCCATGCCGCCATATTCCTTCGGCCACCCAGGGGCGGCCAGACCTTTGGCGTGCAGCCGCTCCAGCCAGTCTGCAGCGACCGAGGAATCAAGGCGATGATCCGGGAAACGCAGCGCCTCGGGAAAGTTCTCTTCAATCCAGGCGCTGACTTCCTGCAGCTCAGGGTCGATACCTTGTGCCATGTCAATGCAGACGCCGCGCGAACGCAGGTCGGCATAGCGCTTCCGGTGCCAGTCCACCCCGCCCAGCCAGGCACCCAGCACCATGGCCCGCTTCAGGTACAGGCCGGTATCCACCTCATCGGTATAGCCCATTCCCCCAAACATCTGTATGGCGCTTTTGGTAACGGCCAGCGCCGCATCCACGCAACGCGCCTTGGTCTGGCTGGCTGCCAGCGCACGCTGCTCTGCTGTCAGCGACGTTTCCCATAAGGCCAGATTGCGCAACAGCACGGAACGGGCAATTTCAATCTGCACGAGCTGATCGACCGCACGATGCTGCAAAGCCTGGAAAGAACCAATCGGCCTGCCGAATTGTTCGCGGGTTTTCAGGTGCTCCACCGCCAGGGCCAGAACGGCGTCCATCAGCCCGACCAGTTCAGCGCAGATGCCCATGCGGGTGTCATCCAGAACACGCTGCAAGACCTGTCCGGCTTCCTGCCCGGCGGCCACGGTATTTTCAGCGCCTGCCCTGACATCGTTCAGCGTCAGTTCTGTCCAGTAACCGCCATCCACCCGCCGCTGATGGCGCAGGGTCAGCCCTGGCGCATCTGCCGGTACAAGGTAGAGCGTCACGCTGGTGCCATCCCATGCCGAAACGATGAAGGCATCCGCCGCCGCTCCATTGGGCACAAAGCATTTGATGCCGTTCAGAACGGCTTCATTGACCTGCAGTGCCGCCCGCACACTTTGTGCCGCAGCGTTCTGCCCACGGCCTGGCTCTTGCCAGGCCAGCAACACCGTCTTTTCACCCGCTACGATCTGCGGCAGCCAGGCTTGTTTAAGCGGCTCATTGCCCGCCTGCATCAGCACGCCTGCACCCTGCAAACCGGCTTCCAACAGGGGCTCGGAAGCCAGTGCGGCGCCTTTGTGCTCAGCCAGCACAGCGAATTCCTCGAAACGCCCCGCGCTGCCGCCAAAGGCTTCCGGCACCAACAGCCCCACCCAGCCGAGTTCTGCCATTTCGCGCCAGAGTTCCGGGCTGTACCCCGGCTGGCTGCCCCGCAATGCCCGGGCGCGCGGCACCCCTCTGCCATCGGCAAAGAAAGCGCGGGCGCTGTCGGCAATCATGCGCTGCTCATCAGTCGGGGTGTCAAGGGTATCGGATAGTTTCATCATCTTTTATACGTATATGCGTTTATTATTTCTATAATCGTACAAATATCGAAAAAATGCGTCAATCAAAAAAATTTTGAAAAGGATGATTACATTTTTCATACATTCTCAAAACCGGCTCTATGCATGGAGATAACACCGCA
>JAAZDZ010000155.1 GCA_012512545.1 Alcaligenaceae bacterium
CGGCGCACACGCTCGACATCGGCACGCGGAAACCCTAATAAGTCGGCAGAGAGTTCAGCTGCCTGCACCATGCCGCAACCCACGGCTTCGCCGTGCAGCCACTGACCATAGCCCAGGCCGGACTCAATCGCATGACCAAAGGTGTGGCCCAAGTTGAGAATGGCGCGCAAGCCGCTTTCGCGTTCGTCTTGGGAAACCACGCGAGCCTTGAGTTCGCAAGAACGCTGAATGGCGTAAGACACCGCTTCTGGCTCAAGCGCCCGCAGTGCTGCAGCATTGGCTTCGCACCAGGAGAAGAACTCTGCATCAATAATGAGGCCGTACTTCACCACTTCGGCCAACCCCGCAGAGATTTCGCGCGCCGGCAGCGTAGCCAGTACACCCGGGTCGATTTCTACCGCCAGCGGCTGGTAGAAGGCGCCAATCATGTTCTTGCCCAGCGGGTGATTGATGGCAGTCTTGCCCCCCACGGAAGAATCCACCTGCGCCAGCAAGGTGGTGGGAACCTGCATGAAACGGATGCCGCGCATGTAGCAGGCTGCTGCGAACCCGCCCATGTCGCCGATCACCCCTCCCCCAAAAGCAACAAGCAGGGCTTTGCGATCCAGACCATTTTGCAACAAATGGTCAAATATCATGTTGAGTGATTGCCAGGTTTTATATTCCTCGCCATCAGGTAGAACAACTTCAACGAGTTTTTTTCCGGTGCGGGCCAGAGACGCCCGCACGCGGTCGCCGTAGCGTTCCAGAATATTGGCGTTGCTGACCAGCGCAATCGCGGTCGCGTCAGCGGGAACAGCTTCTGCAAGCCTGTCCAGACGGCCATCTTCGATATGAATGGGGTAGTCTCCACCCGGAGTCGTCACACGCACAATGGTCATTCGTTCACCTCAAAATTCTGCAGCAGGGGCAACAGCGCCCTGACCACCTGGGAAACAGGCATGCTGCCCGTATCAAAGACAATATCGGCGACTTCTTCATACAAAGGCTCGCGCAACGCCAGCAGCTCGCGGATGCGGGCCTGGGGGTTGGCTGTTTGCAACAGGGGGCGGCTGCGGTCGCGGGCCACGCGCGAATACAGCTCTTCGGGCGAAGCCCGCAGGTAGATCACCACGCCATGCGCCCGCAAACGCTGGCGGTTTTCCGCTGCCAGCACCGCGCCGCCGCCCGTGGCCAGCACGAGATCGGGCAGTTGGGAGCATTCAGCAAGCACGGCACATTCGCGCCGACGGAACCCTTCCTCGCCTTCGATGTCGAAGATGTGAGTGATCTTGACCCCGCAGCGGCTTTCAATCTCGTGGTCGAGATCAAGGAATTCGCGCCCCAGCAAGCGAGCCAGGCCCCGGCCGATGGTCGTCTTGCCCGCGCCCATCATCCCGACCAGGAAAATAGGCCGCGCATAAGGCAAGGATGCGACATACTGGCGCTCTTCTGTGTCCGGTTTGTGGACGGTTGAAGGTAAAACTCCGTTCATTTGTGTATTATCACCTGCTTACGGGCACCGAATCCCTTTTTTACCGCATTATCCGGTTACATAAAGCCATCGCCCCCTTCCAAAACCGGATGGCACAAGGCTTAAAATCGCCCCTGATGAGCACCGACACCCAATCTTCCTCCGAAAAGCCGTCCAACTCACGCTCGTGGCTGCGCCGTTTCTTGATCAAGACAACGGTGTTGTTCGCAGGCTTGGGATTATCTGGCGCGCTGCTGGGCACCCTCGCCCTGGCGCTGGCCTGGCCCAACCTGCCCGACCTCAGCGCCATGATCGACTACCGCCCGCGCGTACCGCTGCGCATCTATACCGCCGATAACGTCCTGATTGGTGAGTTCGGCGAAGAGCGGCGCAATGTGCTGCGCTTTGACGAAATCCCGGATGTCATGAAAGCGGCCATTCTAGCAGCGGAAGACGACAATTTTTACCAGC